>CAZXHW010000063.1:0-16095 GCA_964639915.1 uncultured Heliomicrobium sp. | reverse complement strand
TTTCTTCGGCGGTAGACAATCCGGGGCCGACAGCGATGACAGTTTTCTTTTCCGCAAGCTGCAAAGCCTGCTCGACGGCTTCCTGAGAAATAGCTCCGTCATAAGTTTCCGCCAGAGCTTCGGTCATGACTTCAGGCCTGGTTTGCGTGACCAACAAAGTTTGCGCGGATTTTGCCGTCGCCACCGTCACCAAACCTGCTCCGGCGCGCTGCACAGTTTCTGAGGCCAATGCCGCTGCGCCAGTTTTTCCGCGCGAACCGGCAATCAGCAAAACGTCGCCGACAGAGTTTTTGTGTACCTGAGTAATGCGCCGTGAAGCATTCAGCCAGGTTTTGATTTGCGCTTCTTCTAGCAATTCAAGCTGCGATCCGGATTCTTCTATCAACCAGTCCGGTGTACCGATTGATGCAATCACCAACTTGCCATTTACTTCGCAAGCAGGGGACAGCACGTTGCCAATCTTGGGAGAAGTGAAGGAAACGGTTAAGTCGGCGTGAACACACGGACCGATTGGATGTTCGGTATCTGATGAGAGGCCAGAGGGAATATCCACAGAAACAACTTTCCTGCCGCTCTCTCTCAAACCATTGATTGACGCAATCGCTTTTTCGTAAAGCCCTTCTGCCGGTCGCGTCAGCCCTGTGCCAAGAAGCGCATCAATTACCAAATCCGATCCTAAATCGAAAAAGCTCGTTACATCGTCATCAATAACTCGCGCTGCAATAAAAGGTCGCAACAATCTTCCATGGGCATATCCCTGGTCACTTAACTTACAAACTATCTCCAGATTTGCCCGTGCTTCGCCTTTGGTGTCGTCCATGCTTCCAAGCAGGAATAAATGAACTCGGGCCGCTCCCTTGTCTGCCAGCAGCCTTGCGACAACTGCTCCATCCCCGCCATTGTTCCCCTTGCCACAATAAACAACTACATACTTTCCCTTAACCGATCCAAAATTCTCAATGATCGCTTCGACCACGCGGCTGCCAGCCGTTTCCATCAATGTCGCATACGGAATACCGCAGCGTTCGACGGTCAGCCGGTCAAGCTCTCGCATTTGTTGGGCGGTCAGAATTTTCATGGATGAACGCATTATCGCTTTACGAAAAAAGAGCGCAAGAAGCCAAATCGGCAACTTACGCTCTTTCCGAAAAATCCGCGTTCTTAAAGGTTGCGGTAATAATCCCTAGACTTAATCAGCCTTCGGTTCAGGTTTGAAGCCGAGTTTTTTGGTTTCGTTCCAGAGCTCGTTCCAACCAAGGGTCGTTTTGCGATAAGCCGATTCGCGTCCGAGGATGGCGGTGAAGGTGCTTTCGACGCCGTATTTGGTGTCGTTGCGGTATTTGTCTTCGCCTTCGCCTTTGCCCAGAACGCTGGCAACAAAGGTCGCGGCTTCCTGGTCGTAATGTTTGTCGTCGTTGCCTTCGTATTTGTAAATCGGCGCAGGGTTCGGATCTTTGCGAGTGGACAGGGCTTCGATGCGAACGCCGCCCGTACCGCCTTTTCCTGATGTGGTCGTGAAGGTGCCTTTCGTTCCGCGAATCGTTTCGGACACATCACCGACGACTCCATCAACCTGCACGCAGGTGTTCGATGACAGCACTCCGTTGGCGTATTCATAATTGACGGCGAAATGGTCGTGAATGTCACCAAGTCCATCGCGTTTGTCGAACACAGCGCTGATTCCTGCGGCACGCACCGGGTGGTCATTCATAAACCAGTTGATGACGTCAATGTTGTGGATGTTCTGTTCGACGATGTGGTCGCCACACAGCCATTTGAAGAAGTACCAGTGCTGGATTTCAAAATCTAACTGGGATTTCCAGTCGGCGCGCTTGCCGCGACGCTCACCCCAGATTCTGGCTTGATCCCAGGCCGAATGCGCCATCACGGCTTGTCCCATTGCACCTTCATCAAACAGTTTCTTGGCAGCGCGATAAGCTTTGGAATAATGGCGCTGCAAACCCACAACAACAGTCAGGTTTTGCATTTTGGCTTTGTCGCCCGCTTCCATCACCGTGTGACAACCTGGAACGTCCACTGCCAAAGGCTTTTCCGCGTAAATATGTTTTTTCGCGGCGACTGCGGCTTTGAAATGATCCGGACGAAAGCCTGGAGGCGTGGTCAACAATACAGCGTCGCATTTGGAGCCGATGACTTCTTTATAAGCGTCAATGCCAACGTGAACGCGTTTGGCATCCACGCTGAACTTGGTTGCGGCCTTGTCCGCTTGGGTTTTGAAATAATCGCCGACAGCAACAATTTTAGCCTCTTTGGTTTGTTCCAGAAGCTGTGCGTCACGAGTTCCTTGTCCGCCGTTGCCGACCCAGCCGACTTCAACCATGGAATTGGCGGCTGTGCCGCGAACGGATTCAGCTTTGACGATGGTGAACGTTGAGGCGGCGGCAGTAAGAGCAGCGCCTTTGACAATAGTCCTGCGCGAAACTAGGTCTTTCTTTTCCATAAGTCTCCCTTGCTTGGTGTGGACGAAGCCTGAAGCTCCGTGCGGTTTCCTACCCAATAGATTTCAAGTTGATGATAGTGAATACGATTGATCGCTGGAGAGCAACGCCGTTGCCAGCCGCAACGACACTGGGGATTTTAGTCAAACCTCCCAAAATTGGCAAAACTTGGTTTGCCCGCCTTTCCCGGCCTGCTGCTAATCGTAACCTTAGATTTTAATCTATACGGCGAATTGCTGGCGAAACTGGAGCGATTTGCTCGCAACTGCAAGAATCCAGAAATGATAAATTGACAAGGCTTAGGGGAGAAAAGATAATTAGCCGCCTTTGAAAGCAACTTGCACCTGGCCGCGCGAAAAATTCATTGCCCCCATCGCTGCAGGAAAAATTACCGAAAGATCGCTGTTGAAATGACTGTTATGCGCTCGCCTCAGGCTCGGGGCAAAAATGCAAAGCGACTCAAGTGGAATCGTCAGCCCCCAAAGCTGACAAAACTGATCACCCGACATTCACGCGGCAAAAGCTGCAAACCTGTACATTGCCCGTAGATTAGCGCCCGTTGTTTAGCGGAGGTAGCACAGTGTCCGAAGAGAATAACATTTCATCGAATCAACAAGATGCATCAGGATGGGAATCGCAGCTTCAGGCTCGCGCAAACGATTTCTTCAATCAACGTGTCGGCTCGCTCAAAGCCGAAATCGAACGACTGCAATCAACCATCAGCGAAATCAACACGAAATTAACTGAACAATCGCAGCCTGTCGCCACCGAAACAGAATCTTCAGGGCTGTTGAGTTTTGTCAAGGAATGGTTCAGTGATTCCACGGCCAAGGCAGAACAGGAATTTGAAACACGCCTGGCTTCTGCGCGCACAGAATGGGAATCCACCGCCCAACAGGCCAGCGAAGAAGAGTTTCAAAAACGCCTCGAACAGGCTTGCGCCGAAGCTTCAGCAGTTGCTCGCCGTCAAGCTGAATCTCATGCAGAAGATTTGCGAGAACAGTTGGAAGCCAGCCGCAAGGCATTGACGCTGGCTGTTTCTTCCGCCCAAACAGCCGCTTCGCAATCATCCAGTTTTGACAATCTCAAATCGGCAGTCGAAGAAATTGATGCTCAGCGCACACAATCTGACACCTTGGCGGCTTTGGTTCGTCGCGCAGCGCAATTTGCACCGCGAATTGTGTTCTTCGTCGTGAAAGGAAACGATGCTGTCGGCTGGAAAGCCAGTGGTTTTGAAAACGGTTTGAACGATGAAACAGTCCGCCTGCTATCGGTTTCAACGAACAACCAGACTTTGCTCCGGGAAGCGCTGACAACCTTCAACACAGCAGCAGCGCGGTCGTTATCCCCGGGAGACAATTCAGCGGTGTTGGGCTTGTATGGTTCCCCAGCGCCGGAAACTGCGTTGGCTGTTCCATTGGTTGTTCGCGGCAAAGCCGCAGCAATTCTGTATGCTGATTCGGGCACACAATCGGAAAATTCTATCCTCGGACCCGCTTTGGAAACGTTGATGCGCGTGGCAAGCATGGGCATCGAGCTTCTGCCTTCGCGTCGCGGCATTGAACCTGTTCGCCAAACTGTCGCTCCCGCACAATTGAGCACTACGGCTTCAACTGTTTCTTCTGCTGCGGTTGCCCCTGCGCCTGAGCCGGAAAAGACGCTAGAAAGCGCTCCTGAACCTGTCGCTGCTAGTGCTCCTCAACCTGCTGTTGCGCCAACGGTTGTACCCGCCGCAGAGACGACAGCAAAGTCAGACGAAGCCTATGAAATGGCAGCGCCAAAACGGATTACAGAAGAGTTACCGCCTCCGGCTTCGGCGGCTGAAGAACTCGTCGAACCGGCAGCGGCCCTTCACTTTGCTCCAACGGAACCTGATGTCGAATCGGACGAGCCTGAAGTCACTACAGAACCGGCCGCCGCCGCTGTAGTGGAAGAGCCAACGCCAACGTTTGCTCAACAGGTTTACGAACCGGTCATTCCGCCGCCACCGCCACCGCCTCCGGTTTTCTTTTCCACGCAAGCGCAAAATGAGTTCACGGCTCCGGTCGCATTTGAAACTCCGAGCGCCGAACCTCCGGCAATTGCGGCACCGGAATTTACTTCGCCTGTCTTTGAAGCTCCGCGTCCGGCTCAGCCAGTGCCTGCGCCGTCGGTCCCAATTCCAACCAGCGAAACCGAACAGCGAGCACACAACGATGCGCGCCGCTTCGCGCGGTTATTGGTCTCCGAAATCAAGCTGTATAACGCGGCCAAAGTGACGGAAGGCCGGCGCAGTTTCGACCTTTACCAGCGCCTGAAAGATGAAATTGACCGCAGCCGCAAGGTTTACGACAAGCGCGTTTCACCAGCCGTCGCAACGAAGTTCGATTACTTCTACGACGAATTGGTGCAAACCTTGGCCGAAGGCGATGCAGCAAAGCTGGGCGCGAATTGCCCAGGACCAGTTGTGCTCGGATAAGATTGAAGAATGATTTGAGGGATGGATAGAGAGGAAAAATAAGTAGCCCTTTCTATCCTCCCTCTCCCTGGTTTTACCCCGCAACTTGTTTTCGTAGGTTCGCCTGCTTTAGAGTTACCCGCCCGCAAGTATTCTGCCGATAGTGTTCGGAATGCCATCGTCCCCTTTGGCTGAAGCATTTCAAAGGAGCGTAGTTTAATGAATGCCTTCCCCAGTATTTTCTCTCTGCCGCACCGCAGTAAATTTCTGATGCAAATTTTGATTCTGGCATTTGCGCTGATCGCACCTGACAGAATTGTGGCGCAAGTTCGCAGTGCTGGAGCGCAGTTACGCATGGCTGTGGCCGCGAATTCCGAAGCCGAGTTGCAAAAGGTCGAGGGTGCAGCGCCGGGCACAGAATCAGCGGCAATGGCGCGTTTGCTGCGCGGTTACATGCGCTTGCAGGCAAAAGATTATCCAGCGGCGATTAGCTTGCTCAGCGATCCGAGTCTGGCGCAAATGACCTTCCTGGGAGATTACGCTGCTTTTTTCCGCAGCCAGGCCCTTGCTGGAACTGGCCGCAGCCAGGACGCCGAACGTGAATTTCGCCATTTGGCACAAATGTATCCCACCTCTCTGCTGGCGCGCGAAGCATCATTACAAGCTGCCAGTTTGGCGATGGCCAACAACGATTATCAAACCACAATTGATGCCGTTGAATTATTGGCCGAAAAGAACGATGGCGCAGGGCTGAAGCTTCGCGCTGACGGACTAGAAAAGTTAAACCGTAAGAACGAAGCCATCCTGACATTGCGCAAACTTTATTTTGACGCACCGCAGTCTTCGGAAGCGGAGACGGTTGGCGACCGATTGGCGGCGCTTGGCGGCTCAACGGCGGCTGGCGACATTTCAATGCTCAGCCGCAGAGCCGATAAACTTTACGATGCGCGGTTGTACGCGTTGGCCGCCGCTGCTTATGAGCAAATCGCTCGTCAATTTCCGAATGCGTCCAACGATGAGACCTGGCTTCTTGCTGGCATTAGCTACTACAAAGCTGATTCATTTAAGCAAGCTGCTGATGCATTGACCAAAGTTCGTGCTCGCACCCCGAAAATGGCGGCGGACACGCTTTGCTATTTGGGCCTGGCGCAGCTTTCGCTGAAAACCGATGCGGCGGCAATTCAGACGTTAGTCGCTCTTCGCAAAGCATCGCCATCCAGCGAACGCGTCGCCGAATTGCTGTATGCGATTGGCCGATTTTACGAACGGCGTGATCGTGCAGACCAGGCCGCACCGTTTTACACACAATTGATTCGGCAGTTTCCGCAGGATGACAAAGCCGATGACGCCCATTTCTGGCTGGCTTGGCGCGCGCATGAATCGAAAGATTATGCCAATGCTGCTCGGCTGTTGACGGAACACTTGGCCAATTATGGCACGGTAACTGAAAACCGCGGCAAAGCCGCTTTTTGGGCAGCGGTGGATTCAGAACGCACTGGCGACAAAGCGCGTGCAATGGCAATTTACCAAGGTATGCTCAAACGTTATGGTGTGGGTTGGTTTGGCCTGAATGCCGAACGACGCATTGAACGACTGAAGCGCGAAGGCGTTCGCCCGGGCAATACGGAATCTGACCTTGTTCTTCGCAAGGCCATTGAAGGATTGCAAACAATCAAGCTTCCCCAGGAAACGATCAAGCCATCCGGGTACGAACGAATTCGCAAAGCCGAGCAGTTGATGCAACTTGCGTTGAATCAACTGGCAATGACGGAGCTGGAAGCCGCGCGCGAAAACGCACCGGATTCGCCGTTGGTCAATCTGCGAATTGCGCAAATTTTCCGCGTACAAGGGGAAAACGTCGCGGCTATCAACACGCTAAAACGCTCCTATCCGGATTACGGCCAAACGCTGCCGGAAGAAATGTCCCGCGAGGTCTGGGATGTTTTTTATCCGCTGAAGTGGTGGTCAAACATCAAGGAAGAAGCGAAGCGCCATAACCTGGATCCGTATCAAATCGCCGGTCTGATTCGGCAAGAGACGGTGTTCAACGCAATGGCGAAAAGCCGAGCCAACGCGCTTGGGGTCATGCAATTGCTGCCGTCCACCGCCAAAGCCGTTGCGCGGTCGAACAACATCGGCAGCATCACGTCGAACGATTTGTTCAACCCAAACCTGAACATTCAACTCGGTGTGGCTTACGTGAAGCAGTTACAAAATGAATTCGGACGCTTCGAATATGTTGCTGCTGCCTACAACGGAGGCGAAACGCGCGTTCGCCGCTGGGTCAGAGAATCGCCGAATCAGGAGATTGAAGAATGGGTGGAAGCCATCCCGCTCAGTGAAACCCGCGCTTATGTGCAAGGGGTTTACCGCAACGCGCGAATCTACCAGCGACTGTATGATGAGCAAGGCCGGTTTCGGCCAACCGTGCCTGAGCGGTAGGATCAGCCCTTGGAGTAATAATAGACCTGCAAAAAAGGGAGATGCTGTAAAAGCATCTCCCTTTTTATTACCGACTGATGTCCAGTTTAAGCATCTACGCCGTGGCATTTTTTGAACTTCTTGCCTGAGCCACACCAACAAGGATCGTTACGTCCTGTTTTCGGCATGGTGTTGACCACTGTGCGCGGCTTGCCATCCTCATCGCCCGCCATCGAAGCAGTCGCATTGGCTTTTGTAAACGTTACCTGACCGCGACGCGGGCGGCGCTGCAAACGTTCTTCCGGCGGCTGTTCAACTGTAACCTGCAAATGGTAAAGCGCCCGAACCGTGTCCATATCAATGCGGTCAAGCATTTCTTCAAACATGTCGAATGACTGTTTCTTGTATTCGACCAGCGGATCTTTCTGGGCATAACCAACCTGATTGATCCATTCTTTCAAATGATCAATCGCCAGCAGGTGATCTTTCCACTGCACGTCAACAATGTTCAGGCGAATGATGCGTTCGTAATACCGCATCGCCTCAGCACCGACCTGAGCGTCTTTTTCAGCGTACATTTCCTGAAGCTTCTGCCAAACCTGATTCCTGATTTCGTCGCGCTCCAGATTTTCCAGGTCAATTCCTGCGTCTTCAATGTCCAGTCCAATCTGAAATTCAAGCTGAACTTTGAACGTTTTGAAATCCCATTCATCGGGCATTACGTCCAGACTCAGGTAATCATCCAACAGCATATCCAGAACGGCCTGCGCCATTGTCTGGACTTCTTCCCGCTGATCGTTTTGTTCCAGCAATTGACGGCGCAACGAATAAATCGTCGAGCGCTGTTTGTTCATTACGTCGTCATATTCCAGCAAGTGTTTGCGGATGGTGAAGTTGTGGGCTTCGACGTTTTTCTGAGCAGCTTCGATGCGCTTGCTGACCATTTTCGATTCAATGGCAACGCCTTCTTCCATGCCCAGCCGCTGCATAATGGCTTTGACACGATCACCGGCAAAAATTCGCATCAAATCGTCTTCCAGAGACAGGTAAAACCGTGACGATCCCGGATCGCCCTGACGTCCTGCGCGTCCGCGCAACTGATTGTCAATGCGGCGTGATTCGTGCCGCTCAGTACCCAGAATGTGCAGTCCGCCCAGGTTTTTTACCTCTTCGTGTTCGGCTTCAATGCTGGGTTTCACTTTGCGAGCCGCTTCTTCCAATTGCTCTTCTGTAGCTTCATCCGGATTGATCTCTTGTTTTTTCAGAAGCTCTTTCGCCAAAAAGTCCGTGTTACCGCCAAGCAAAATATCAGTACCACGACCAGCCATGTTGGTGGCAATGGTGACGGCGCCTTTTCGTCCAGCTTGGGCGACAATTTCAGCTTCACGTCCGGCATTTTCCGGTTTGGCGTTCAGCACATTGTGTTTGATGCCCGCGCGCTTCAACTGATTCGAGATGATTTCCGAGTTTTCAACCGACACCGTACCAACCAGAACGGGCTGACCCTTTTCGTGAAGTTGTTTGATTTCTTCACCAACGGCTTCCCACTTTTCAGCCAGAGTCCGATAAATCATATCGGGATTATCCAGGCGCACCATTGGGCGATGTGTCGGAACGGAAGCAACTTCGAGGTCATAAATTTTGGCGAATTCAGCGGCTTCAGTTTCGGCCGTCCCCGTCATTCCGCCCAGCTTCTGGTACATGCGGAAATAGTTTTGCAGGGTGACAGTGGCGAGCGTTTGCGTCTCGCGTTCGATCTTCACGCCTTCCTTCGCTTCAACGGCTTGATGCAATCCATCCGACCAGCGACGACCCGTCATAATGCGTCCGGTAAATTCATCAACGATGACGACTTCGCCGTCACGAACGATGTACTGTTTATCAAGCGTATAAAGTGTGTGGGCGACCAACGCCTGATTCAGACAATGCAGCATTTCCATGTTCGACGGGTCGAACAGATTGCCATACCCAAGCATTCGCTCAGATTTTTCAATCCCCGATTCGGTCAATGTTGCGCGATGTTGCTTTTCATCAACCTGGTAATCTTCTTCAGGAATCAACTTTGGAATGACTTCATTGGCTTCGTAGTACTTGCTGGTCGAATCGTCTGAAGCGCCAGAGATAATCAACGGCGTTCGCGCTTCGTCAATCAGGATGGAATCAACTTCGTCAACGATGGCGTAGTAATGTCCACGCTGAACACAGGTCGAAATTTCGAACTTCATGTTGTCGCGCAGATAATCGAAGCCGAATTCGTTGTTCGTTCCGTAAGTGATGTCCGATTTATAAGCTTCCTGGCGCTCGAAATCGTCCATATCGTTTTGAATAATGCCAACGGTCATGCCCAGAAACTTGTAGATCTTTCCCATCCATTCGGCGTCGCGTCTGGCAAGATAATCGTTGACGGTGATGACGTGGACGCCTTTGCCCAACAGAGCATTCAGATAAACCGCCAGGGTGGCGACAAGCGTTTTACCTTCCCCGGTTCGCATTTCAGCAATGCGTCCACTATGCAAAACCATTCCGCCAATCAATTGCACATCGAAATGGCGCATGCCTGTGGATCGCAAAGAAGCTTCCCGCACACAAGCAAAAGCTTCCGGCAGTAGTTCATTCAAAGCTTCCTGCTCAAGCTGCTTGCGCGCTGTCGCTTCCAGATCGCTTGAACCTTCCAGCCGTTCGGCCAATCGTGCTCTGAATTCTTCCGTTTTTGTGCGCAGTTGTTCATCCGATAACTGCTTGATTCCCGGTTCCAGAGCGTTAATTTCGGCCACTACGGGCCAAAGCTTTTTGAGCAGCCGTTCATTGGCGGAACCGAAAATTTTAGTAAGTACTTTATCGAAGGCGTTCATGGCTTTTGCTTTTTACCTCTACGTTAGTGACATTAGATACCATCAGCAATATGTGAGCGATTGAAAATTCTAGTTGACCGTCAGCATGAGCGTCAAGCATACGATTTTCATTGGTTTCTGTGATGCTGGCCCGCAAATCAGTAGCTTGACACTCATTCGGGCCGTTCCTATAATGCTTTTGGTTTTTACGAAATGTATTCTCAATTTGTTAATCAAAGATTCGCTATCAAGCTTCAAGGAGATCAGCAGTGATCAAACTGGACATCATCAACAACGTCTCTGAGAAAACCGGTGTTTCAAAAATGAAAGCCGAGACTGCCGTTGAAGCTCTCTTTGAAGCGATGAAAGATGCGATGCGGCGTGGGGAACGCATTGAGCTTCGGGGCTTCGGCGTGTTTGTCGTAAAACCCCGGAAACGCGGCATTGGCCGCAACCCGCGTACAGGCACTCAAGTAGCCATACCGGAAGGCAAAACAATCCGCTTTAAGCCTGGAAAAGAATTGCAATCATAAGTTTTGTGCCTCCATCTCACTTTCACTCCTTGACTGAATTGGCGGCTTCGGGGTTCCGAAGCCGCTATTTTTATATCCAAAATAAGTAGAGCAGATTTTCCAGTCTGCTCTGACTCTCACGAACAATTTACCAGGATGTTCCTCTGCAGCGTTACATCTCAAGCTTTGGCTGCCATTGCCAGCACACCAGCTTCTGAAAGTACCTGCTCCAGCCTGACTCTGTTTGCTGGGCTGATCTGCGTCAGGGGTAATCTGTAAACTTCTTCGATCATTCCGATCATTGCCAGCGCAGCCTTCACCGGAATCGGATTGCTTTCGATGAACATCGCTTTGAAGATTGGGGTCAGTTGCCGATTCAGCTTGCGAGCTTCATCCAAGCGATTTTCAACGCTTGCGCGGCAAAGATCGCTAACCAAACGTGGCAGCAGATTCGACGCAACCGAAATCACGCCCACGCCGCCTAGTGCTGCCACCGGCAACACGACACTGTCGTCACCTGCAAAAATCTTGAAGTCGTCACTTACTAGCGAAGCGATTTCGGCAATCTGCGAAATGTTCGCGGAAGCTTCTTTGATCGCCACGATATTTTTGATTTCCGCCAGGCGCGCAACTGTCACCGGTTCCAGATTGACGCCGGCGCGTCCTTGCACGCTGTACAAAATGATCGGCAGCGAGGTCGCTGACGCAATCGCGTTGTAATGCTGATACAAACCTTCCTGCATGGGTTTGTTGTAGTAAGGCGTTACGGACAGAATCGCGTCCACACCCAGTTTTTCGTAGCGGCGGGTTTTCTCGATGACTTCGCGCGTATTGTAGCCGCCTGCTCCTGCAACGACGGGAACCCGGCCAGCGGCGAATTCAATTGTCAGTTCGACTACGCGAGCCTGTTCATCTTCGCTCATCGTGACGCTTTCGCCGGTGGTGCCGCAGGCGACCAGAAAGTCCACACCGCCCGTAATCTGAAATTCGACAAAGCGCCGAAATGCAGCTTCGTCAATGGATTCATCCTGGCGAAACGGAGTAATCATCGCCGTTCCGCAGCCTTTCAATTGAGTCAAATTTGCCATCGCTTCTCCTTCATTCGGCTGCAAAAAGCAGCTCAGGGAATTCGTACATGCCTTGTTTGCCGACGATTCGTTCCGCAGCCAGCACGGCTCCGGCGGCAAACCCTTCGCGGTTGCGCGCGGTGTGCGTCAGCGTGATCGTGTCGGCTTCGGAATCAAAACCGACTTCGTGCGTGCCGGGAATGTGGCCAGCGCGAACGCTGACAGCTTCCGGAGTTCGGTCGCTGTATGCTTCACGCATCGCTCGCGCGGCAATCAAACCTGTTCCCGACGGCGCGTCTTTTTTGAACTTGTGGTGTAATTCGATCAAAAACGGATCGTATTGATTGTACTGCGCAAACAGAGCCGAAGCATCTCGGACGAGTTTGAAAAACAAATTTACACCGATGGAAAAGTTCGCGCCCCAAACCAACGAGGCGTTGTGAGATGCGACAAGCTGCCGGACCTCATCAAGCTGATCGTACCAGCCAGTCGTGCCGACAACTGTCGGAATGCGCAGGCTGGCCAAACGACGAATGTTAACCAGCGCGGCTTCAGGCGTGGAAAATTCAATCGCCACATCCGCGCCAGCCAGACTTTCCGCCGTCAGTCCTTCGCCGTTGACATTGTTATCAATGTCGAAACGGGCAACCACGGAATGCCCTTGCTCCGACGCAATGCGTTCGATGATTTTCCCCATCTTGCCGTAACCGACAATTGCAATGTTCATCCTGCCCCCTCAAGCCCCCGCCCGCGCCGCGGCCACAACCTCAAACGTTGTGGTATCCAGTTCGCTGAAAAATTCTGTGTGCAAGGCTTTGACAGCGCGTTCGACATCTTTGTCGGCAACAATGAAACTGACGTTGATGGCCGAAGCTCCGTGCGAAATCATCGAAACATTGACATCAGCAATGCTGGTAAAAATCCGCGAAGCCAGCCCAGGCGTAAACTTCAAGTTTTCGCCCACCAGACAAATCAGTGCTTGATCGCGTTCAACCGTTACTTCGCCAAATTCCTGCAGGTCAGCGATAACGGCATCCAGGTTTCGCGTGTCATCCAGCGTGACGGAAACGCTGACTTCTGATGTCGCCACCATATCCACGGAAGTTCCATGCTTGGCGAACACATCAAACAGCCGCGCCAGAAATCCATAAGCCATCAGCATTCTGTCAGACGCGACATTGACAACCGTCAGGCCGCGTTTGAAGGCTATTGCTTTGACCGGCGCTTTCGATGGTGGGGCGTTGCGAACAATGGCTGTGCCTGCGTTCGACGGGTTGCGAGAATTGCAAACACGAACAGGAATTTCTTTGGCCATCGCGGGCAGCAACGTGCTGGGGTGCAGCACCTTCGCACCGAAGTACGCCAGTTCTGAAGCCTCGGCAAACGAGATGGTTTTCACCTTTGCGGCTTCGGCGACGATTCGCGGGTCAGTAGTTAGAATTCCGTCAACATCCGTCCAGATTTGAATCTCTTCGGCGTCGAGCGCAGCACCGATAATTGCCGCCGAGTAATCCGAACCGCCGCGTCCGATCGTGGTTGTCACACCTTCCGCAGTCGAACCGATGAAGCCTTGCGTCACGGGCAAGCCGCCGTTTGCCAACGCCGTCGTAAAACCTTCTTTTAATTTCGGATTGGCGTCATCGAATTGCACAGCCGCGCGCGTAAAATCGTCGTTGGTGCGCATCATCGGGCGCACATCCACCCAAACGCCTTTGATTCCTTCGGCACGAAATGCCGCAGCCACAATTGGCGAAGAAAGCAATTCACCATTGGCCGAAATCGCATCGGAAAACTGCGGCGTCACTTCGCCCACCTGGCAGATTTCTTCCAGCGTTTTGCGAATGCCATCAAACCGATTGGCCAGCGCCAAGCGCAGCAGGCTTTTTTCTTCCGGCAATGCCAATTGATCGGCGGTTTTGAAATGATGTTCGGCGATGGTTTCCAGCTTCGCACGCGCCGCTGCCAAGTCGCCCGCAGCCGCCAGCCGCGAAGCTTCAAGCAATCCGTTGGTCGTTTTGCCCATTGCGGAAACAGCGACGACCGGTTGGCGATGAATTTGAGTTTTGACGATTGAGATAAGCCGGCGAATTGCAACGTCGCTTTCCACAGACGTGCCGCCGAATTTCATGACGATCATTGTATTGCGTCTCCGCTTCCTATTGGTTGCGGAACTGACTCCTCCTCGAAAAAGAAAAACGGGTTAGCAGTGACAGTGCCTGCTAACCCGTGATCTTGGAGCGCCAACGCAAAACTTGAGCGCAAAAATGATGACGATGGTTGCCGAGAGCACTTCACCGCAGTTGCGATGACAGCCTCAGGGATTTAGCCCTGACAGCCAACCGGCTGCGACAATCGAAGCGTCGCATCGGCTTCGGCGGTTTCTCCCTTTCACTCATCGTCTCGGAACTTCGCATTCTCGGATGAGGTACTTTTGAAAACCGCGCCTCTACTCGTTTGCCAAACTAAAAGAACGTGTCTAAAAACGAGGGCGGATTCTGCCCAACGCGCCCGATGCTGTCAAGCCGGGTAGAAATCATATCCAGATAGGCGAGCGGAAAAATGACAAACGAAAATCAATTTGAATGGCTGGAAACCAAAACCGAATACAGAGAAGTGCGCCGGTCAAAACATGGCGAAGAATTGCGCTGGCTGGTCAATCGCGAAACTATTTTGAATCACGCAACCGGCGAAACTGTCACGCGCGCCGCGCTACGACATCCGGGAATTTGTGTGATCGTTCCGTTCCTGGGTGACGGACGAATCGCGCTGATGCGCCAGTATCGGTATGCGGCCAACGAAGTCTTGTGGGAATTGCCTGCCGGAACCTTAGAAGGTCGCGAAAAAGATGCGCGCATGGTCGCCGTCGAAACGCCGGAAGAATGCGCCGCCCGCGAACTGCTGGAGGAAACGGGGTACGAAGCGGCAAGGCTGGAAAAGGTGTGTGAGTGTTACGCGATGCCGGGCAGCAGCGATGAACTCATGCACATCTTTTTCGCCCATGACCTGATGAAACGTGAACAATCGCTGGATGTCGGCGAAGTGATTTACGAGATTCGCGGTTTCAGCGGTGAAGAACTGACGGCGATGATTGCCAGCGGCGAAATCCGTGACGCTAAAACATTGGTGGGATTGTTCCAGGCGCTCAGCCGTCAGCCCGAAGGTGTGCGAATCGCTGCGGGCTGACGGCTGATAAAGAAACTTTGCTTTCGCCCTGCAAAACGATTTCGCTGACAGCGCTGGCAGTAATCGGAGTCAGCAAAATGCCATTGCGATAATGTCCGGTGGCGTATATCAATCCATTAATCGAAGTGTCAGCGCCTAGTACAGGCAATCCATCAGCCGCGCGCGGACGCAAGCCCGACCATGTTTCCGTAACTGTCAGATTACCGAAGCCAGGCAGAATTTCTTTCGCACGTTCGATGATCGAAGCCATTCCGCCAGCAGTCACACGCTTTTCAAACCCGAATTTGTCACTGGTAGAACCGGCAATCAGAAATCTGCCGAGTCGAGGAACGACATACGCCCGGCAGGAATAAATTGTGTGGTTAACCGGTGGCGCGGGCATTTCAACTGCAACCATTTGGCCATGAACCGGTTGAACGTTAAGTTCTGGCAACAGCGTTTCGGCTTCGGTTTTCAGCAAGCTAGACCAGCTACCGGCAGCGACAATCACAGTTTTGCTTTTGATTTCACCCCGCGATGTCCTGACGCCAACAATTTGTTTTTGCCCGGCGCTGCTTTCTATCAACAGGCGTTCAACCTCGGCTTGCGTTTGGAATTCGACGCCAGCGTTTTGCGCGGCGAGGTAAAGCGCGGCAACCAGCAAACGATTGTTGACCTGGTGATCATCGGGAAATTTCAGCGCCCAACGGAGATTTTCATTGATCTGAGGTTCCAGCTTCCGAACGCAATCCGCATTCAGACGTTTCACGTTCAATCCGGCCGCATGTTGCCATTGCCAGCGATGTTCCAGCTCTTCGTCGTCTTCCTCGGCCAGCGAAAGATAAAGCGTGCCTTCAGTTCGGTATTCGACATCAATCCCGCTGGCTTCTTGGAGTTCGCGCGAGAAATCGGCGTACATCGCTCGGCTGGCGACGCAAAGGTGAAACAGATCGTCTGCTTCGTCGGCTTCGGCCAGCGGAACCAACATTCCACCGGCGGCATGCGAAGCTTCACGGCCCACTTCGCCACGTTCGATAACTACGACCTTCATTCCGGCTTGAGCCAATCGCCAGGCGATGGCACAGCCAATGACCCCGCCGCCGATGACAGCGGAGTCAAACTGTTTTTGAATTTCAGACATTGAAATAATTCGAGACGATCAAGCCGCGGCGGGATTGGGGGGAATGTCATCAGACGCTTCGGCGG
>CAZXHW010000062.1:0-16328 GCA_964639915.1 uncultured Heliomicrobium sp. | reverse complement strand
CTGTTTTGACTGTTGAGTAAATCGAATGAGGTAAAAGAATGAAACTGCACTTTATGATTGTCCGCAGAGTCCCGCCCGTTCCCAGCCCTGTGCTGGTGGAGTGTTACGACATTCTGCGCGGTCGCGGGTACACCGTTACGGAAGACATTGCCGAAGAGATTCTGCAACGGCCAGACCTGATGAAAGTTGACGCCGATCTGTACCTGCTGAAATCGCACACGGAATTGTCACTGTCACTGGCCGGCGTGTTGTTTACGCAGGGCGCGAACATGCTGAATCCATATCAGTCGTGTTCGCTGATTCAGAGTAAGATCATCACGTCGAAACTGCTGCGGCAGGCCGGAATTCCTGCGCCGGATTCATGGGTGAGTAATGACCTGAACTTGGCCAAACAACTTCTGGAAAAACATCCGCTGATCATCAAACCACACATGGGACATCGCGGAGCGGGTGTTCATTTGTGCCGCACGCCGGAAGACATTGACAAGATTCCCGAACCGGTGACGCCGATGATTATCCAGGAAGCGATTCCCGGTCCCGGGGAAGACCTGAAAATTTATTGCGTCGGCGATCAGGTGCAAGGTGTTCGCAAAGCGTTTTCCGAAAACAGCTTTTCCGTCGCCGGTCGCCACGGAGAAATCACTGACGAAGTCCGTCGCATTTCTCAGCGCGTGGGCGAAGTTTGCGGCTTGGGGCTGTACGGGCTGGACATCATTGAAAGCAACCGTGGACCTTACGTTGTGGATGTGAATTACTTCCCTGGCTACAAGGGAGTACCGAACGCCGCCGGATTGATCGCCGATTACATTGATGAATATGCGCGCGGTCGTGTGTCGCTGAAAACGCCGGTCTGAAGAAGGACGGAGAGATAGATGGATGGAGAGACGGAGAGAATGAGGGACAGAGAGCAAGAAAAGGAAGTCGTGTCAGATTCAAATGGAGTCTCTCAATTCCTCAATCCCGCCGTCCCTCAATCCCGTCGTCCCTCAATCCCTCCCTCTTTGCTCGCGCTGTTGGCTGAAGGATTTCTGACCCGGCTTAGTTCCGGCGTCATTGGTTTTGCGCTACCGCTCTTTGCATATCGAAAACTCGGGTTGAGTCTGACAGAAACCGGTGTGCTGCTGGCGATGAATCAGGCCGCAGAGCAATTGTTCAAACCCTTGATGGGCTGGGCGGCAGATCGAATCGGCCTGAAACGGGCCTACACAATCGCAATTGTCGGACGAAGTTTTGCCGCGCTGTGTTACGTGATCGCCGGTTCGCCCTGGCAGATTTATTCGGCGCGTTTTCTGCACGGAATGGCCGAATCGTTGCGCGAACCTTCGGTCAATGCGTTGATCGCCGAAAATGCCAAAGAGAAATCCGTCGCTTCGACCTTTGCCTGGTACAACACGGCCAAACAGACGGCCAGCGCCATTGGCAAATCTACTGGCGGTTTTTTGCTGGCGCTGATGCTGGACAATTACTCGGCGGTATTTTTGACCGCATTTGTGCTGTCTTGCCTGCCAGTGTTCGTCGTGGCGCGCTACGTGCGCGAGCCGCAAATCCATCACCACGAGCAGGAAAAAACTGAGGGCGACCGCCAGGCAACAGAAACCACTGCGCAGCCATCAACTGGCGCTTCGATCTTTTCATTTGCCGTGCTCGGCTTTCTGATTTCCTGCACGGCGCAAATGATTTCAAATCTGTTTCCGGTGTTGGCGACGGAATACGCGCATCTGACCGAAGCGCAAACCGGATTCATTTACGTCATCACGATTGTCGTGGTGGTGGTCGCCGGGCCTGCCTTCGGATGGTTTGCCGACAACGTCAGCCGCAAACTGGCGCTGACGGTTCGCGGGCTGGCCAACACGATTTCTTCGGCAATGTTCTTTTTCTTTCCCACTTTTCCGGGCCTAGCCACGGGCAGCGTTGTGGACGCGGCAGGCAAAGCGGCTTTCAGACCAGCTTGGGGGTCGTTGATGGCTCGCTTGTCCGGTTACGACCGGCGACGGCGCGCGCAAGTCATTGGCCATCTAAGTATGGGCGAAGGTTTGGGCGAAATGGTGGGGCCGATTCTGGGCGGTTTTCTTTGGCATACGTGGGGACTGGGCGTGATGCTCGGCGTGAGAGTCGTGCTGGCCATCATCGGAGAAATTTATGCATTGGCCATTTCACAATCAGATAATCCGCCGCAGATTAACGCGGAAAAACGCTGATCTGCGTTCTTCCGCGTAATCCGCGGCTCAAGTTTTAGGAGAAATATGCGAATCTGTTTTTTGATGGAACCACCGCGGAGTTCGACTTCGGTGACCTATGAAGTGTTGAACGGTTTGAAAGCCAGCGGTGCCGATGTGGAAGTCGTCACCGAGCGCAGCGGTTTGATTGATCTGGAAAATTTCAAGTTTGATTACGACGCGTACCTGTTCAAATCCCATTCTCCGCTGGCCGAATCCTTGGCGGCGGCGGCGCATTATCGCGGAGCCAAATTGCTGAACGAATATCCGGCGACGATGAAAGTCCGCGACAAAGTGCTGACCTGCACCTTGCTGCTGCAAGCCGGAATCCCGACACCGCGCACGTTCGTCACCGATTCGATTGAAACCTTGCGCCCGGTAGTTCAGCAAATGCCAATTGTCGTCAAACCCTATCGTGGCCGTCGCGGAATGGGCATCGAAGTTTGCCTGAACGAAGCCGAGTTTGACGCGCTGGTTCAGCGCCGAGCAGGGGATTCTTCCGGCGACGAAGACGAAGGTGGCGAAGACGGAACAGCCTTGGGCGAACGGCTGATTTTCGCGCAGGAATACGAAGACCACGAACCGTTCGATTACAAAGCCTACGCCATTGGCGATTACGTTTACGCCATCAAGCGCGTTTTCCCCGCCAAAACCAAAGAAGAAAAACTGGGCACGCCCGTCGGCGATGATCCGGAGCTGGTGGATTTGGTGCGGCGCTGCGGAAAACTGTTTGGCTTGCAACTTTACGGAGTTGATCTGGTCAAAACGCCAAAAGGCTACTCGGTCATCGAAGTGAATTGCTTCCCCGGCTATAAAGGCGTGCCCGAAGGTGGGGAACGCATCGCCAAATTTATTTTGGAAAATGCCAAGTAGCCCCAAACTTTCATTGGTAAGGAGTATCAACAATGAAAAACTTTGCAAGGCTTATTTGTTCGATTTCGCTGCTGTCGTTGTTAGCGATGGCCGCACAAGCAGGAACACTTAATCTAAAATTTGTTGACGGAGCGGGAAAGCCAATCCCGGATGTTGTAGTCAGATTCAGCTACCAAGTGATTATGCCTTTACCTCCTGCGGGAGTAACTTTTGAAAGTAAGTCAGACGCGGAAGGCAACCTTTCGGCTTCTATTCTTACTTGTAGTTTAGGCGGTAGCTGCTGCATGTTTGTTTCACCATTGACTTATCAAGTGGTGGGTAAATTTGGCTACAATGTTAGCGGCGAAGGCACTGTTGCAGTTTGTGGTCCCGGCTCTTCAGAACGAACAATCATTGGCAGCGGTCAGGAATATCCTAAGCTGTCAGTTGTATCAGCAGCCAATTTCCGCGAACCATTGAGCAGTGAAATGATTGTCGCTGCTTTCGGGTTGAATCTGGCTGCGACAACGGAAGTCGCGGCAAACGTGCCCTTGCCAACGACACTCAGCAATCGCCGCGTGTTCTTTCGAAATTCGGATGGTCTGGAAACGCCAGCGCCATTGTTGTTTGTGTCGCCCGGACAGATCAATTTTCTGGTGCCGTTGCCGACTCAAGGCCAACAATCTTTCCCTGCTGTAATTGTCAGAGATACAAGCAATCAAATCCTCAACGTAGGATTTCCCACCGTCAACTCATTTGCGCCAGGGATTTTCACCGAAAACACTGACGGCCAGGGCGTTCCGGCAGCCGTGATTGTTCGCGCGCGTTCTGACGGTTCGCAACAGTATGAACCCGTTTCGCAGTTCGATCAGAATTTGAAGCGATACGTTCCCTTGGCGCTGGATTTAGGTTCGGATTCAGACATTGTCGTTTTGGCCCTGTGCGGGACCGGGTGGCGCAACTTTGGCGGGGCAACTGTGTCAGTAAAGGTCGGCGGGATAGACTGCCCGGTCGAATACGTCGGCAAACAACCCACCATCGAAGGACTTGACCAACTCAACGCCCGATTACCGCGAACGCTAATTGGAAAAGGCGACGTAACGGTCGAAGTCCAATTCAATTCAATAGTTGCAAATCCGGTGCAGCTAAAAATCAAATGACCGGACAAGAAATAGTTTGGCAACATCTGCGTCTTGTGGTTTCATCAGAGAGGCTGTTTTGCTTCCCCCAATATCAGGAAATAACATCAAAGGGGTCTGTCTGTTCAGGCTGGAGAAAACTCAAGGAGATAATGGTTTATGAATGAAAGTATGAATAAAGATACAAAAAGCCGCCCGAGCGGCAAATATTGGATGCTGGTTTTGCTGGCGCTGTTTTTAGCCGCCGCTGTGGCGACAGAAAGAACTTCAGCGCAATTTGGATTTTCGGATAGTTCCGACAAAAAATCCGACAAGAAAGAAAAGAAAGAAGCCAAGAAAAAGTCGAAGTCTGATGACGACGATGATGACGATGACGATGAACAAAAGGCGAACGAGAAAGAAGCCAAGCGGGCTGAAAAGGCACTGAAAGAATCTAAGAAATCTGAATCCAAATCATCGTCAAAATCTTCATCAGCGCCTGCCTTGCCAGGCGCAGCCGCTTCCACGGAAGGATTGGAAGCGATCTATGCCACGGTTGAAACCGATCCGGTTCCCAGCGGAGGCGATGCCGCAGACGACCCAGCCATTTGGATTCATCCCACCGATCCCACGCTCAGCACAATCATCGGAACCAACAAACAGGGTGGCTTGGCCGTTTACGATCTAAGCGGCAAGCAGATTCAATATCTGGCTGACGGCCAAATGGACAACGTTGATCTGCGCGAAGGCTTTATGCTGAGCGGGCAAAAAGTCGCCATCGTTGCCGCAGGCAATCGCAGAGACAATTCCATCGCGCTTTACAAAGTGAACCCGCAAACGCGCCAGCTTGAAAACGTCGCCGCTCGCGCGATCAAACACGGAATCACCGCTTACGGAAGCTGTCTGTACCGCAACGAAAAATCCGGCAAGGTTTATTATTTCGCCACCAGCAAGTCTGGCGATGTCGAACAGTGGGAACTGCTGGACAGCAACGGCAAAGTAGACGCGAAGAAAGTCCGCAATTTCAAAGTCGGTACCGTTGTCGAAGGTTGCGTGGCTGACGATCATCTGGGACAGTTTTACGTCAGCGAAGAAGCCGTCGGCATCTGGAAATACGGCGCTGAGCCCGAAGCCGGAGCCACGCGAACCCAGGTCGCCAAAGTCGGCGACGGCCATTTGTTCGCCGATGTTGAAGGTCTGGCGATTGCTTATGGCCCAAATGGCACGGGCTACCTGATGGTTTCCAGCCAGGGCAATCATTCCTATGTCGTTTATCGTCGCGAAGGCAACAACGAATTCGTCAAAAAATTCCGCATCGCTGATGGCGAGAAAGTGGATGGCGCACAGGAAACCGACGGTATTGACGTGACGACGGCAAATCTTGGTCCTGCATTTCCGAATGGAGTTTTTGTTGCTCAGGACGGGTTCAACGACAAAGGCAACCAGAACTTCAAACTGGTGCCGCTGCAATTGATTCTCAAATAAACATTTAGGTATCTGGTCAAACATCGCGCGGAGAATCGAATAGGTTCTTCGCGCAACTTCTTTTTCACCAAACCCAATCTTGTTGCTCAACCCCGCAAGGAGACGCCCATGAAATTCAAATCTCCAACTCTACTGGCAGGAGCCGTCGCTCTTTGCTTAACAGCAGCATCGTTTTCTGTTTACGCCTTACCGCAAAAGAAAAAAAAGTCAGCCTCGGAAAATTCGCCGCCAACCGTCAAACTCGAAGCCACTGCTCCAGCCCCAAACCCGGCTCCAAAAGCTCAGGCGGCACCGCCAGCCGCAACTGCGCAAGGCGAAAAAGACCCGCAACGCGAAGCCTGGCGCATCAACGTTGAACCGTACGGAATCTTTGGCAGCGGCAGGCCGGGAAAAACGGCTGCGGATTTCGACAAACCAGACGGCGTTGCCTTCACACCGGAAGGATGGTTGCTGGCAACCGACGCCAAAAACCGCCGCGTTCAAATTTGGGATGTGAAAACCAAAGCCTGGGTGGGCGAATTCGGCCACGGCATTTTTGGCGGCGAAATTGTGGACATTGCTGTCATGCCCAATGGAACCGTTTTGGTCACAGACCAAACGCTGAATCTGGCTTATGCCTTCCAGCCTCCCAAACCCGGCGCAACTGACGAAAAAGGCAAGCCGTTATCTGCGCCTGATTACCAATTCAAAGGCACGCGGTTCGGCGAACAAGGATTCGACAAGCTAGGCGGCATTGCGGTGGATTCTCGCGGGCGTACATACGCAGTTGATGCCCACTTAAATAATGTTTTTCGATTTACGCCGGATTTCAAAACGGATGCTTCTTGGCATTTTGAACGTAGCCGCGCCGACGGCAGCACTTATCTGCACGGCTGCGAAGGCATCGCCATTGACGAAAGCAGCGGCCAGATTTTTATTGCCAGCGAGAAAGATGCAGCCATACAGGTTTTTGATTGGGAAACCGGCGTTTACAAAGGCAAGCTGATCGGCACAAACAAGAACGAAGCAGGAGCGCCTGCGGGAAAGTCTGTCTTTTCAGGCTCTGTCGAAGGGCTTGCTCTGGCAGGCGGACATCTGTTGGCTGTAGATGAGAGCGTTGGCCATGTTCAGGTTTTTGATATTGCCAAAGCCAGCGCCTTCAATTCGGACTTGGTCGCTTATGGCACAACAGGTCGCAAACCAAGTTTGGGTTACAAAGGCTTCTTCGGCCATTCGCCGCTGGTTGATTTTGAAGACAAAACCAACAAAGCGCTGCAACAACAGGTGAAGGATGGAGCGGTAATTCCGGGGCAAGCCAATCCGCCGGGGTATTTCTGTTCGCCGGATTCCATTGCCAGTTACACGGACAAAGCCACCGGAGAAGCCTATATCGCTATTGCCGATCAATGCAATTACAGGCTGGCTGTGTATCGCTGGTCCGACATTAGCAAAGCGATTTCTCCGGCTGTTGCCGTCAATCAGGGCAAAAATGCGGAAAACCATCCTGCCGCAAGTGGAAAAGCGGCCAGCAAAAAAGGCAAAAAGAAGCATTAAGCAAACACGCGTTTGTTGGTGACGATGAAATGATAATCAGGAGAGTAATTTGAAACGCTGCCCGGTTTGCCAAAGCGAATTTACTGACAACTACACTTTCTGCGATCAAGATGGTTCCGCGCTTGCTGCTGTGCAGGTTGAATTGCAAGCTCGTTTGACGATCCATCATCCCGACGGACGCATTCAGGAATTCACGTTACCCGCCAAGCCTGCCATTATGGGCAAAGCTCCCGAATGCGATATTTTTATCGCAGACGGAGCCATCAGCCGCCAGCACGCTCAAATTGAAAAACGAGCCGACCTTGTTTTCATCAAAGACCTGAAAAGCTTGAATGGGACTTTCGTCAACGAGCAAAGGATCGGTGACGAATATTTCGAACTGAAAGATGGCGACAGGTTAACAATTGGGCGAACAAAGATCGAGCTTCGTCTGATTCCGGTCGCTGCGACGAAACCGCAACCGGCAAAAAAAGATGACGCGCCACGCGTTACGACGCTTACTCCGCTGCCTGCTCCTCCTGCGATTCCAACGCCGCCGCTGCCGCCCCCAATTGCGCCCAAAAGCAATCTGCAAACGTCGCCGCCTTTGTCGCCCAAATCTGCGTCTGTTCAAACAGATTCGGGCAAAATTGATTCAGGAAAGCTACGAGTTCGCCAGACTGGCCAACTGGAACTTGCGAGCGAGAAATCTGATTTGGGCTTGATCGAAAAGGTGCAGCGGCTTGCCCAGCCGATTTTGCTGGACGGGCGTTATGAACTGACGGAGCAATTGGCGCAGGACGAAACCGGCACGGTTTACAGAGCGCGGCGAACAATGCTTGGCGATGAAATTGCGGTACGCGTGCTGCGCCCTGAACTGGTTGGCGATCAAGTGGCCGTTGAGCGGTTTCGCCGCCAGGCGCAAGTCGCCGCCCACATCAAACATCCGAATTCGGTTCAGGTTTTCGATTTTGGCCATTCGCCTGAAGGCGCAGCGTACATTGTTGAAGAACTGCTTTCCGGCCAGACCCTGCGCAATTTGATTACGCAGGAACGTGGTTTGAGCCTGCCGCATGTCGTTGGGTTGATGAATCGAATTTGCGGGGCCGTTCACGCGGCGCATTTGCATGGCATAGTTTTGCGCGGGTTAAAACCGGAAACCATTTATGTCGAACACGATCGCTCAGGCGCAGAAATCATCAAGGTCGGCGGCTACGGCTTGGCCAAAATTGACGACTCATCTTTGCAAACCAGCGAGAATCAATCGTTAACCGGCCCCTTGGGAGTTCTTGGTTCGCCGCAATACACATCGCCTGAGCAATGGATGAATCGTCCGCTGGATGCACGGTCAGACGTTTATGCGCTGGGCGCGATCTTGTTTGAGCTGCTAACCGGTTCACCGCCGTATACCGACCAATTCATCACCAGCCATTTAAGCGCGCCAGTTCCCGATTTAGCCGAATTCGGTCGCAGCGATCTTGACGAAGGCGTTGCCGAAGTCGTCAGTCGCGCGCTGGCCAAAGACCCTGGTGATCGTCAATCTTCTGCGCTTTTGCTGGCAGAAGAACTCGAAGCAGTTTCTGGCATTCGCCGAGGCTTGGTTTCTCGGCTGACGGGTTTGCTGCCTGCTTCTCCTTTGATCGTTGCCAAGCGTTCGACTACGCCTCCCGGAGAAGTTTCCCTGCCATCGGTGTTGCCACGTGAAAAAGCGATGGGCCGTGGCGCATTCAACCCAGTCGTCATCGCGTTAATGGTCGAAGCCTTTTTGTCGCGCCTGTCCAGCGGCATGATCAAAACCGCCGTACCGCTGTATGCACTGCTGGTTTTCGGAATGAAAATCACTTCGGTGATGGGGTTGGTGCTGGTTCAGAATGTCGTGCCGTTGCTGTTGCGGCCAATGTTCGGAAGCTTGGCAGACAAATATGGAAAGAAAAAAGTCTTCTTGGTTTCTTTGACCATTCGCACTGTGGTCAGTGTTTTGTACGCAGTGGCGACGTTGCCGCTGCTGTTTGTCATCAGCATGATTCGCGGCATTGCCGATTCCGCCAAAGGGCCGTCGGCTTCGGCAATGATCGCTGACAACACGGACGAAAATCACATCGCGCAAGCGTATTCTTGGTACACCACGACAAAATCCACTTCCGGCGGAATCGGCGAAGCGTTGGCTGCATTCGTTCTGGTGTTCCTGCTGACCATTTACGCTGGTTTCACCACGGTGACAGCCAATGTCGCCGTGCTGGACAAGGTCACCCGCTCTGGCAGCAATGTTGAAGAAATCGTCAAGGATGCTTCCACTCTCAGCGTCGGCGCTCCCCTTCCCGGCAATGAAGCCGATCCAACCGCGCACAAAGTCGTTCGGATTGAGCAGCGGCAAATGAAGCTCAGCCAGATACCGATTGAGGATCTGCCTAATGTCATAGATCCCGCTCCGCTGAAAAAAGCCCTAGTGACAATTTTTATCGTTTCGACGGTTTTGTCGCTGGCTTCCTTGCTACTGGTTGCGCTGTTCATCAAAGAAAAGAAAAAAGAAAAGAAGGACAAGAAAGAGAAAGCCGACGGAAAAACCGGCCTGCCGGATGCGCCAAGCGAACAGCCAAACGTTTGGGCCTTTGCGCTGCTGGGAACAGCGTTGACAGCTCCGGCCTATATGGTTACTGGAGAGTTCTTCACGATTCTGGCCGTTAAGCTGGAAGTCACGCCCAGCGCACTGGGCTGGATCAAGATCGTTTCAGAAACCGCAGTCCCGTTGTTATTCGGCCCTTTCTTCGGCTGGCTGGCGGATCGCATTGGAGCGGGCAAAGTCATCGCGCTGCGTTCGGTGGCCAATCTGGCGACTTCGGCATTGTTCTGGATGGTGCCGTGGTTTGCGGGAACCGCTTTGCTGGGTGCGATGATGGGCTTTGCCCGCGCAATTGATGAAGTCGGGAAAGCCGCATTCAAACCAACCTGGGGAGCGATTGCCGCAAAAGTTTCCAGTTTCAATCTTTCTGCTCGCAGCCGGACCATGGGAATTCTGGAAGGCGGTGTTGACGCATCCGACTTAGCGTTTCCGGTGCTCGCCGGTGTGATGTTGCAATATCTAAGCCTGGGACCGCTGATGCTAGTGCGTGCGGTACTGGCCATCGTAGCCGAAATTTATGGCTTTGTGTTGATGCGAAAATACAAAATTTGATTTGCCATCTTCTCTCAATACGCAACCAACAATTCAAACTGCATTTAACATTAAATCCCTGAACGCGCTGGAACAGTCAACAGTACAGCGCGTTTACTTTGTCGCAGTCGAAGCATCCTGCCCACCAGCTCAGACTGCGTTCAACTTCACAGCCCCTTTGGCAATCCACTTTAATGTTAACTGGCAATCCTGAAACGCTTCGGGAACATCTCAGCCCCGTAATGTGCGACCTATCCTCGTTCAACCGTTTTCAATCGCCTCGGTAAGTCACTTCGAATTTTGCAATCGAATCTACCGATGCTCTCACAAGGAGTAATACCCAAATGAAAAATTCTTCCCTCTTTATTACCGCCAAACTTTTGCTGGCAATGGTTGCAGTTTTAACGCTGGCTTCCGTGGCGTTTGGCGCTGAGCCAGGCAGACCCGACAGAGAAGCTGATGATGTGCGACGCCCCATGCCTAGTGATCAAAAACCTGGCTCATTGCTGGTTTACAACATTTACGCATCCAGCGCTGCCAATCCTGGAAAAGAGGACACGGACATTTCCATGACGAACCTCAATACAACCCAAGCGGCTTTTGTCCATGTTTTCTTTGTCGCGGAAAGCTGCGCAACTGCAGACGCTTTTATCTGCCTGACGCCTAATCAAACGGTTTCGTTTCTGACTTCGAGCGTTGATCCCGGTGTCAAAGGGTATGTGATTGCGCTTACCACAGACAATAATGGGTGTCCGAACAGTTTTAACTATCTGATCGGCAGTGAGTATGTGAAATTTGAAAGCGGCCATGCGGCAAATCTTGCGGCTGAAAGTTACGCCGCGCTTTACAACGGAAACTTGCCGGGCTGCACAAGCACAACCACCAGTGCCAGGATTTCGCTGGACGGAGTTCGCTACAACGCGGCACCGCGCATTTTAGCGTTGGACAAAATTCCCAGTCCCAATGATGGAAATTCGACGATGCTGATCATCAACAGCCTGGAAGGAAATTTGGCGATTGGGATGACTCCCATTCGAACATTTGGCGGAAATTTATACGATGATGCCGAAGTTGCTTTTGCGTATTCATCAACTGGGGGTTGTCAATTCCGCCAGGTATTAGGCACCAATACATTTCCGCGAACTTCCCCACCATTTAACCAAGTGATTCCGGCAGGCAGAACTGGCTGGATGACCGTCTCAGCGCGTGAAGAACGAGCCATTAGCGGTGCAGTCATCAACTTCAATCAGAACGCTGCTACGGCAAAAAATGCGTTCAATGGCGGCCATAACTTACATCACCTTCGATTCGCTGGCGGCGAACTTTTAGTTCCGGTGTTCGGGCCGACTTGCTAATTCGCGTGACGATACCAATCAATCGTTTGTCGTAACCCTTCGTCAAATCCAATTCGCGCGCGGAAACCGAATTCACGTTCCGCGCGCGAAGTATCCAAACAGCGGCGAGGTTGGCCATCCGGCTTCGTCGCATCCCATTCGATGCGACCGCCAAACCCAGTCAATCCGACAATCTTTTCCGTCAAATCCTTGATTGAAATTTCGAAGCCTGCGCCCAGGTTTACAGGGTCGGACTTGTCGTACTTCTCTGCCGCCAGCACCAGTCCTTCGGCGCAATCCTCAGCATGCAGAAATTCCCGCGTCGCCACACCGGTTCCCCAACAAGTGATGTGATCATCGCCGCGTTCAATCGCTTCAACGCATTTGCGAATCAAGGCTGGGATGACGTGCGAGCTTTCCGGGTCAAAGTTGTCACGCGGTCCATACAGATTCACCGGCAGCAGAAAAATCGAATTGAAATCGTATTGCTGCCGATAAGCCTGCGACTGAACCAACATCATCTTCTTAGCCAAACCATACGGCGCATTGGTTTCTTCAGGATAGCCGTTCCACAATTCATCTTCGCTAAACGGTACTGGCGTGAATTTCGGATACGCGCAGATGGTTCCAGTCGCGACAAATTTCTTCAGTCCGCGTAACCGGCCTTCTTCCATCAACTGCACACCCATCATCAAATTATCGTAAAAGTATTTACCGGGATTGACACGGTTGGCTCCGATACCGCCAACCACCGCCGCCAGGTGAATCACCAAATCCGGTTGGGCGTCGTCGTATAGTCGCCGAACGTCTTCGATGTTGACCAGATCGTAATGCTGGCTGCGCGGGATGAAGATATTTTTCACTCCACGCTGCCGCAGTTTTTCGACAACGTACGAGCCAAGAAAGCCCGCGCCGCCAGTTACCACCACTCGTTCGTAAGGAAATTTGTCAGGCATATTTATCAGACATAAATGACGAATTCGGAATGCTGAACGATGAGGTGGAATGTGGTTCTTGTTTCATCATTCATCACTCCGCCTTCATCATTCCTATAAATTGTGCTTCTTCAACTCTGCCAAATCGGCATCAACCATCGTCGTGACCAATTCTTTGAAAGTAATTTCCGGTTGCCAGCCAAGCTTCTCTTTGGCTTTGGTCGCATCGCCGATGAGCAAATCCACTTCCGCCGGACGGAAATAACGCGAATCAATTTCCACGTATTTCTGCCAATCCAAGCCCAGATGACCGAAAGCTTCATCCAGCAGCTCGCGCACGGAATGTGTTTCGCCAGTCGCAATCACGTAATCATCAGCTTCATCCTGTTGCAGCATCATCCACATTGCGCGTACGTAATCTTTGGCATGTCCCCAATCGCGTTTGGCGTCCAGATTTCCCAGAAAGAGTTTGTCCTGCAACCCTAGCTTGATCGCCGCCGCTGCCTGCGTAACTTTGCGGGTCACAAAGGTCGCTCCGCGCCGTTCGCTTTCGTGATTGAACAGAATGCCATTGCAAGCGAACAAATTGTAACTTTCGCGGTAATTGACCGTGATCCAATAGGCGTACAACTTGGCGACGCCGTAAGGGCTGCGCGGATAAAACGGAGTGGTTTCGCGCTGCGGAACTTCTTGCACCTTGCCGTACAGCTCCGATGACGAAGCCTGGTAAAAACGCGTTTTGTTGAGTCCAGTTTCGCGGATCGCTTCCAGCAATCGCAGCGTTCCCAAACCGCCGACTTCCGCCGTGTATTCCGGAATGTCGAAGCTGACGCGAACGTGTGATTGTGCGCCAAGGTTGTAAATCTCATCCGGCTGAACGTCGCGCAGAATTTTGTTCAGCGAGCTGGCGTCGTTCAAATCTCCGTACACCAGTTTCAACCGGCGGCCTGCTTCGTGCGGATCTTGATAAATGTGATCCAGCCGTTCGGTGTTAAATGTGCTGGCGCGGCGGATAATGCCGTAAACTTCGTAGCCCTGGCTAAGCAAAAGCTCCGTCAAATAACTGCCGTCCTGTCCGGTGATGCCTGTAATAAGTGCTTTTTTCATGATGGGATAAATCTTCTTTCGAAATGGACTTCGCGGGTGATGGGACAAGCGAAGCGCGAATACTACAAGCAAGCCCAAGCAACCGGCAACCGGCAAAATTTGAAAATCGCCAGTGCCGATGCTAGATTCCATTCGCCTTTATGCCTTTCAAACTCATAGCACTCGATATTGACGGAACGCTTTTGACCACACGCGGAGAAATCACGCCGCGCACTTCCCAAGCTCTCAACCAGGCTAGACAACTCGGAGTTCAGGTAGTGCTGGTCACCGGTCGCCGCTTTAATTCGGCGCGCGAATTGGTGCTGCGGCTGGAACTGGATATTCCGCTGGTTTCCCACAACGGAGCCTTAACCAAAAATATCGAAACGCTGGAAGTTGTGGACTTTCATCCGCTGGACGATGGCATTGCGCGCGACGTCATCAACTTCGGACGCCAGCACGGCGTAGACATGATTTGCAACGACGATCCGCACGGGCTTGGCACAATGGTCATCGAAGGCATTTCGCCTGACAACAAGGCCATGCATCGTTACTTGGACCTGTATCGCAGCTCCGTCGTCGAAGTCCCTGACTTGGTGAAGTATGTTCAGGCCCCACAAATTCAATTGACGGTTTCTGGTCGCTGTGACCCTACGGAAGAGTTTGAATTGAAACTGCGCGAAGCGATGGATGGACGAGTTCAAATTTTCAAAACTCGCTACCGATCTTACGACCTGACAATTTTAGACGTCCTGAGCACAACCGCTTCCAAAGGCGAAAGCCTGGCGACCATCGCGACTCGGCATGGCATCGCCCGCGAAGAAATTATGGCCGTCGGCGATAACCACAACGATCTGACCATGTTGCGTTATGCTGGCCTAGGCGTCGTAATGGGCAACGCCGAAGACGAATTGAAGCAAATGGGCTTTGAACAAACCGCGTCCAATGAAGAAGACGGGGTGGCACAGGCAATCGAAAAATTTATACTGAAAGCTTAGTTCGCTGTTCACAGTTCGCGGTTCACAGCCCAGATTTTACAAAGCTCTGGTTTGTCGCTGCGAACTGTGAACTGCGAACTGTGAACTATGAAAATTGAAGGCAAAACTCTTGGCTTGAAAGCCAACCACCTGCAGCGGTTGGAAAAGATGTACCAGCGTCGGATTCCGCCAAAGGAAATTGTGACGCAGGAATTTGCGCGCCAGTTGACCGAAATCTCTCATGAAATTGGCCGTCAGGTGGGAGTACTGGTCAATCGCAAAGGCCACGTTGAAACCGTAGTCGTTGGCGACGCCAGCCAGATCGTGCTGCCCGCACAGGATCGTTCGCGACTGGGGCAATCGCGCTTTTACGGCGTGCGCTGTTTGCACACGCACATTCGCGGCGAAGCCGGTTTGACGCACGACGATTTGACCGATTTGGCGCTGCTGCGTCTGGATTTGATGGCGGCAATTGATGTTGATCCAAAAACCGGTCTGCCTGGAATAGTTCACGCCGCGCATTTGCTACCCGCCACGACCAAATCTCAGCAGGAAGAAAACAACGAGCAGAAAGCGTTTCAATTTCTTGACCCGCAATTACCCGGCCAGTTCGATCTGGATTTCCTGGAGCTGATTGAATCGCTGGAAGCCGAAATGGCGCGCAACCGCGGCAATCGCAAAGCTGCCGATAACCGGGACCGTGCAATTCTGGTTGGAGTGACTACTGAAACCACAGCCGAAGCCAAAGATTCTGTTGACGAATTGCGCGAACTGGCGACTTCGGGCGGGTTGATCGTGCTGGATGAAATCATTCAGCGCCGCCATTCACTAGACCCGAAAACACTGATTGGCAAAGGCAAACTGGACGAAATCATCATCCGCAGCTTGCAGCTCGGCGCGGATATGATTGTTTTTGACCGTGAGCTGTCGCCCGCGCAAGTCCGCGCGATCAATCAAATCGCCGACCTGAAAATCGTTGATCGTTCGCAACTGATTTTGGACATCTTTGCACAACGCGCTCAAACCGCCGAAGGCCGCATTCAGGTCGAACTTGCGCAATTGAAATACTTGCTGCCGCGTTTGACTGGCAGCGGTACGGCGATGTCTCGGCTGATGGGAGGCATTGGCGGACGAGGACCAGGCGAAACCAAGCTGGAAGTTGACCGCCGCCGAGTTCGCGACCGCATCGGCCATCTGGAATCTCAACTGGATAAAATCCGCGCCAGCCGCAGCCAACGCCGCGCGCAACGTGCCAGACGCGAAATGTCCGTCGTTTCCATCGTCGGTTATACCAACGCGGGCAAAAGCACGCTGCTGAATGCGCTGACCAATAGTGACGTGCTGGCCGAGCAACGCATGTTCGCGACACTCGACCCAACCAGCCGCCGCTTGCGCCTGCCGCAAGACCAGGAAATTATCGTCAACGACACTGTGGGGTTCATTCGCGACCTGCCCAAAGACTTGCTCGCCGCCTTCAAAGCCACGCTGGAAGAGATGGAACAATCCGACCTGCTGATTCACTTGGTGGACGCTTCCAGCCCGCAACTGGAAAACCAGATCACTTCGGTCAATCGCATCCTGGGCGATCTGAAACTCGACGCAATTCCACGCTTGCTGGTGTTTAACAAAATGGATTTGGCTGACCCTGAAGAGCTGGAAAAC
>CAZXHW010000061.1:0-16413 GCA_964639915.1 uncultured Heliomicrobium sp. | reverse complement strand
GAATCGGTGTTCACCTTCAGCCGGAATGACTGTTCACCATCAACGGAATACACATGAATATCTGTGGGAAGTTTTGGAGTTGGCTCTTCTGCTTTCACCTGATCCTTTTTTGATGCGTTTTTTTGAATTGGTTTTTCTTCTTGGTGAGAGGCGTTCTCCCGGACGTATGCGGTCAGAACTTCCATAATTGTCCAATGGTCTTTTTCTGAATCATTCGCAATGCGTTCAAGAGCATAGATGCCACCAAGCCGAACTTCTAGTTTGTCTTTATCGCCAAGCTGAGTAATTGCCTTGGTGAAACGGTCTGTGATTTGTCCTTCTTGGGTGAGCCTGCTTGTGATTGCGAGGTTCGCTCCGGTAAGAATCAAGCTGACGATAAGAATGAAACCGCCGATGATTTGAGAGAGCGTTTTGCGGGCCTCATTCTCAATCGTAAAAAACTCTGTCGGTTTAATAGAGCTTTGTGAACTGAAGATTGCAATCCCTTTCTCATCAAGAGTGATTTTCTTCTTCGTCTTTAGTAATGCTTGGGCTTGGCGCTTCGGAATGATTTGCAGCACAAACCAGATGACCACCATTAGCAGTAAGGCAAGGATGATTACTGTGGAGTAATACCAGACTGGCGGTAAGTCTGAGATTGTAAAGGCTTCATACTTGGCCGATAGCGTTGCCCACGGAACGAACTTCCAAAGTAAAGCCGCTGTGATGATTGCTAGAACGAGCAATGCGATAAGACGGATTTCCTTCTTCATAGATACCCCTGTTGAGCTTGGATTGATTACAGCTTGAGAACGGCGGGACTGTACGGCATTCGGTGAAGGCGTGGCTAGAAGAAAAAAGCCGTTTGGCGATTGCCGGGCGGCTTCCCTTTCTCACAGCTTCGATTCGGGCGGAGTTTCCCTTGCGCCGTCGCCTGCGCGTAAGGCTTTCACGACGCGCTCAAACTCGGCTTCAAACTTTGCGTTGTCTCTTTCCCAACCGGTAAAGTCTGCCGCAAGGCGTGATGTGACTTGCGCGGCTTTAGCGTTGTTCCAATCTCCGCTGAACAAATAGCCATCAAGATTAAGCGGAATCAAAGACAAGACTTTTCTTTCGCGCGTTTTCATCAATTGTTGTTCTTTGTTGAATGCGCGTTGAATCTCATCATCAACCCACCAACTTGTCAGCGAGTTTTTCGACGCGCAGAGCAACACCTTGTCCCAAAGTTTGATGCCTTCATCTACTCTTTCGTAAAGGTCATCACCGGGCAGCATTTGATGTTCATCAAGCCAACACCGAATGCCTCTTGCCTGAAGCTGATCGTGCAACCGGCGCGCAAAGGATTTGTCATCGTGGCTATAGCTAATGAAACAGGAATAGAACTCAAACGGAGTGTTGACCAAGGACTTGTGAAAAGTGATGAAGTTTTCCGGCACTCCGCAGCCACGCAGGAAGACATCAGGAATCTTGCCCTGTGATTTATAAATAGTGTCAATACCAATGCTTGACGGGCCCTGATGCTCGACAGTTTCAAGCCCTGTGACTTCGCTCAAGTCTACGTCTGTGAAGGTTGTCCAGCCGATTTTCGCACTACTCAGGTTGGCATACCTCATGCTGGCATGAACCAAGTTGGCATCCATCAGGTTGGCATCCCTCAGGTTGGCATCCCTCAGGCTGGCACGAAACAAGTTGGCACCGCTCAGCCTGGCACCGCTCAGGTTGGCATTGCTCAGGTGGGCACCTATCAGGTTGGCATTCATCAAGTGGGCATTCCTCAGGTTGGCATCCATCAGGTCTGGCGCAATGTATGGATTCTCTTCCCGCCACTTATTCCACTTCTCAACACCTTGCTTGAGTATTTCCAAATACTCAGGATTTGCCATAGTCAACACTCCCTTTGCTGAGATTCGGGCGGGCGGATTCTCGCTCAGGTTGGATTCGCTGAAAAGTAAAAGCCGGGCTTTTTATCACGGCTTTTACTTTTTGTGATTTTACCAACTCTTTATGACTGGCAATTCCGGCAAGGATCAATTGAGACGGTGAAACAGTTCTGGCAGTAATGGACATTCAGCCGGTTGGCCAAATACTCATTCATCTTCTCAGCCGAACCAAACGCCAGAACACGCCGCGATTTTGATCGCTCACGAAGGGCAACGTACTTGCCGCGATAGTCTCGGATAGTCCCGTCTTTGTTCTGACGACGGGAACCGGAACGCTCGACTTTGACGTGGTTGTTTTCAATCAATCCAAGCAAGTCAGAATCCGAAATCTCGACGTAAAAATCCGGCTTCCCTGCCCCAGTTCTGGTGCGCTTTTTTTGTGACGTTCTGGCAGATGTAAGCGGTTGTTTTTCTTTGGGTTTAGACTTGCCAGAACGTGAGGGCATTTCATTGCCAGAACTCGACACACCAGCCGGACGAAATTCCGGCTGTGGACTGACGCTTGAGACTCGCGCCGATTGAGTTTCAGCCGGTGGAGAAAGGATCACCGGCAGTGGAGCACTCTCAACCGGCGCGATTAGTTTGGGTGTGTGCTCTCCACGATTTTGCCGCCTTGCCAGACCACGCGAGGCTTCGGTTTCTGTTCCTCAGTGTGATCTTCAGCGCCTTCGATGAAGCCGACGATATTTTGCGCGTGTTCGATGCTGGCTTGCTCGAACAAAGCTTTGCGAGCAGCAGAAACTCGCGGCGTGTTCATTCCGTCACGGTAAGCCTGAACCATCAGCGCGTTTTGTTCTTTCTGGATTTCGACCAGTTGAGAGCGCAGGGAAGCTTCGGCTTCCAGCACAGCTACGCGCATCGCGCTTTCCGGTGCAGCGTCATAAAGCCTTTTCCAAAGCATCGGCACGGCGACGATGGTCAGCGGCAAAACGTAACTGGCGTATGCTTCCATCACCGATTTCATCGAACCGTTGCCGCTTGTGCCGAAGGCAAAATGCACGATGGAAGTTGCAGCAAGGACAATCCAGATTACCCAGCCTGCAACATTGGCAAGTGTGCGTTGTTCGGATGAGCGAAACCAATAATGACGACCATAAACCAGAGCGAGCGCAGAGCCTTCAAGCAAGGTGACGGGCAGGAATGCGGCGAAATCTACCCAGGCTTTCCACAGGGAAGAGGATTTCATTCCTTCGTGTGTCAGGCTGTAGGTCATCGTTCCGGTAACAATTACGCCGACGATCATCATTGCCCAGGCCATCACACCGCCGCCGATGATGCCTTTTTGTTTGCTGGCATCCTGGGCAATCTCTCGCATCTCGCGATGGTAGTGTTCAAGATTTTGCATCGTTTGCTTTCTCCATTTGAAATGGAGTGCTAACCTTGCATTGGAAGCGACTGTTAGCACTCCGTGTTGATGGTTGTCCGGGCTGGTGAGTGCTCCAACACTTGCCAGCCTTTCCACTTTTCTGAGCCGAAAGCGTTTCCGGTCGCGGCTCTTGCATAGTACACATACGTGTACCTCAGATCAAGATTTATGCTTTATCTTGTCCGCCATAAATCGCTGTAGTAGATTGCGCGTATGATTAGAATCCAGGTTCGAGAAATGGCAGAGAAGCGAGGAATCACAACGGCTTACCAATTACGGCAGGCGTTGGAAGTTTCCCCAACACTGGCAGCCAGATTATGGAAAGGTGAGTTCACTCAGATTGGAATCAAAACGCTTGACCGCCTTTGTCAGGTCTTGAAGTGTCAGTCGGATAAATTGTTGCGGTATGAGGCTGACGAGAAACCTGATTCTGAATCGCTGATATGATCTTCTGCCTTTAAGTCTCTTCGTGGTAGAGTGCGCGACCGAAGCAACGAACTGTGAATTACAACGCTTTATTCAGCCCCGCACGCTTCGGAATCCAAAAAACCAATTCAGAGCAATCATCAACGCTGATTTGTATTTCTTGAGAACAAGCAATGACTGAGCAAGAAATCGAACATTCACTGATCGAAAAGCTGGGCGACCTCAAATACACCTATCGCCCAGACATCCGCGACCGGGCCGCGTTAGACAAAAACTTCCGCGAGAAGTTTGAGGCGCTGAACCGCGTCCACCTGACTGACAGTGAATTTCACCGACTGTTGGAAGAAATCATCACCCCGGATGTTTTCGCCGCTGCTCGTCATTTGCGCGAACGCAACAGCTTCGAGCGCGATGACGGCACGCCGCTTTATTACACGCTGGTCAACATCAAAGACTGGTGCAAGAACAGTTTTGAGGTCGTCAGCCAGCTTCGCATCAACACCGATAACAGTCATCATCGGTATGACGTTATGCTGCTCATCAACGGCGTGCCGGTCGCGCAAATCGAATTGAAAACGCTGACCATCACCCCACGCCGGGCAATGGAACAGATCGTTGATTACAAGAACGACCCCGGCAACGGCTACACAAAAACGTTGCTGTGTTTCGTGCAACTGTTCATCGTCAGCAATCGCAGCGATACCTGGTATTTTGCCAACAACAACAATCGTCATTTCAGCTTCAACGCCGACGAACGCTTTTTGCCGCTCTATCAATTCGCCAGTCCTGAAAATGCAAAAATCACGCATCTGGACAGCTTTGCCGAAACCTTCCTTGCCAAATGCTCGCTCAGCGAAATGATCAGCCGTTATATGGTGTTGGTTGCCAGCGAACAGAAATTGCTGATGATGCGGCCTTATCAAATTTATGCCGTTAAAAATATCGTCGCGTGCATTCAGCAAAACACGGGCAACGGTTACATCTGGCACACGACGGGCAGCGGCAAGACGCTCACATCGTTCAAGGCTTCAACCTTGCTCAAGGACAATCCCGGCATTGATAAATGTTTGTTTGTCGTAGACCGCAAAGACCTGGACCGCCAGACGCGCGAAGAGTTCAATAAATTTCAGGAAGGTTGCGTCGAGGAAAATACGAATACCGACACCCTGGTCAGGCGACTGCTCTCAGACGATTACGCCGACAAAGTGATTGTCACCACGATTCAGAAACTCGGCCTGGCATTGGATGAAAAAAACAAACGCAATTACAAAGAACGCCTGGAACCGCTGCGCAATCAGCGCATGGTGTTTATCTTTGACGAATGCCACCGTTCACAATTCGGCGATAACCACACAGCCATTAAGGATTTTTTCCCCAACGCGCAACTCTTCGGTTTTACCGGCACACCGATTTTTGAGGAAAACGCCGTCTATCAGAAAATCGAAGGCGAACAGGCATCCTTCAAAACGACGCAAGACATTTTTCAGCAATCGTTACACGAATACACCATCACGCACGCTATCGAAGACGGCAACGTCCTACGCTTCCACATTGACTATTACACGCCCGAAGACCAAAAGGAGCCCAAGCCGGGTGTGGCGTTACCCAAGCCAGCCGTTATCAAAGCGATTCTGGCCAAGCACGATGCCGCCACCAGCGGGCGCAAGTTCAATGCGATTCTGGCGACGGCTTCGATTGATGACGCGATTGAATATCACGACTTGTTCAAAACCCTACAGGCAAAAAAACAGGCGGAAAACGACGATTTCCAACCGCTAAACATCGCCTGTGTTTTTTCGCCACCAGCATTGGCTGTGGCAAATGACCCAGATACCAAGAGCGACAAGAACGCAGCAGACATCAGACAGCTACAAGAAGACCTTCCGCAAGAGAAAGCTGACAACGAACGGGAACCCGAAAAAAAGAAAGAGGCGCTCAAGGCCATCATTGCTGATTACAACGCACGTTATGGAACCAACCACAGCATTAAAGAGTTCGACCTTTACTATCAGGACGTGCAAAAGCGTATCAAGGATCAGCAATATGCCAATCAGGATTTGCCTCACTCACAAAAAATAGACGTTGTGATCGTCGTAGACATGCTGCTTACCGGGTTTGATTCCAAATACCTGAATACGCTTTACGTAGATAAAAACCTGAAATATCACGGGCTGATTCAAGCTCTTTCGCGCACCAATCGTGTGCTGAACCACACCAAACCTTTCGGCAACATCCTCGACTTTCGCTATCAACGGGAGGCCGTAGACGACGCCATCAAACTTTTTTCTGGCGAGTTTCAGGAAAAAGCAAAAGAAATCTGGCTGGTGGAAAAAGCCCCCGTCGTCATTAACGAATTGCAAAAGGCTGTGCAAAAGCTCGACTTTTTTATGCGGTCGCAAGGGCTGGAATATCAACCCGCCGAGGTGCCCAAGTTAAAAGGTGATGCCGCTCGCGGCTCGTTCATCAACCTGTTCAAAGAGGTGCAACGTCTCAAGACCAAGCTTGACCAATACACCGATTTGACCGACGAAAATAAAGCCACCATTGAACAGGTCTTGCCCGAAGTTCAGTTGCGGGGCTTCAAGGGCGTCTACCTCGACACCGCACAGCGCCTGAAAGCCAAACAGGACAAGGGCAAAGACACCGCGCCCGAAGTGCAACAACTCGATTTTGAATTCGTGCTCTTTGCTTCGGCGGTGATTGATTACGATTACATCATGGCGCTGATTGCGGATTACGCGCAGGCCGCGCCTGGCAAACAAAAGATGACCCGCGACGAATTGATCGGCTTGATTCAGTCTGATGCCAAGTTCATGGATGAACACGAAGACATTGCCGATTACATCAACACGCTGCAAGCGGGCAAGCGGCTGGATGAAAACGCCATTCGTGCGGGCTATCAACAATTCAAGGACGAAAAGAATGCGCGCCAACTCGCTGCATTGGCCGCGCAGCACGGATTGGAGGCGGCCGCGTTGCAAACGTTCGTGAACACCACCATGCGCCGGATGATTTTTGATGGCGAACAACTCAGCGAATTGCTCGCTCCGTTCGACCTCGGCTGGAAAGCCCGCGCCCAAAAGGAACAGGACTTGATGACCGATCTGATTTCCCACTTGCACAAACTCGCCCAGGGACGCGAGATTTCAGGATTGAAGGTGTATGAGCAATAACGTGGAAGGAAAGGCGAAAAAGCCAGCAACAGAACAAGTATTGACGCCCAAGCTGCGCTTTCCTGAGTTTCGGGATGTGGAGGCGTGGGAGGAGGTAACTTTAGGCGACTACTTTGATCCAATTAGAAATGGATTTGTCGGAACCGCCACGCCTTACTACACCACGAGCGGAGGTGTTCGATACCTGCAAGGAAGAAATATCAAAGAAGGCAAGATTGAGGGGGATAGTCTCATTTTTATAACAGAAGACTTCCACAATCAGCAGCAGAAATCGCATTTAAAAAGTAGCGATATTTTGATGGTTCAGTCCGGGCATGTTGGGGAGTGCGCCCTTGTTGGTGTTGATTTTGCTGGATCAAATTGCCATGCCTTAATCATCCTGACTCCGAAACGCACGTTGAGTTCGGAGTTCTTTATTCAGTATTTCTATTCTCCGATTGGTGAGACTGCGATCCTCCAAATAACTACTGGCAACACTATAAAACATATCCTTGCCAGTGAGTTGAAGACGTTAACGGTTCTTGTTCCAGGCTTGGCCGAACAACGAAAAATTGCCGACTGCCTCTCTTCTCTCGGTGAAGTCATTGCTGCGCAAACGCAAAAACTCGAATTGCTCAAGTTGCATAAAAAAGGGCTGATGCAGCAGCTTTTCCCCGCCGAAAGCGAAATCCTGCCCAAGCTGCGCTTTCCTGAGTTTCAGGATGCGGGAGAATGGGAGAAGAAATCACTTTCCCAGTTTTTTGAATTTCGGAATGGTCTAAACGCTGAAAAAGAAAAATATGGTAAAGGTCATAAATATATCAGTGTCTTGGATATCATCAGTGATAAACCAATAACTTATGACTCAATAATCAGTAAGGTAGAAGCCACTGACAAAGACCTCAACAATTTTAAAGTTGAGTATGGAGACATTCTTTTTCAGAGAAGTTCTGAAACAAAGGAAGAAGCAGGCCAGGCCAACGTATATATTGACACTGAGAAGCCCGCTGTTTTTGGCGGTTTTGTCATAAGAGGAAAAAAAATAGCGGACTATGACCCTTTGTTCATGAAAGCGTTACTAGCATCAAGCCATGTTCGAAAAGAAATTACTTCTCGTAGTGCTGGCAGTACACGCTATAACGTAGGTCAAGATACTCTAAGCGCGATAACTGTTTCCTTCCCTTCGTTTCCCGAACAACAAAAAATTGCTGACAGCCTTTCTTCTCTCGAAGAACTCATTGGCGCACAAACGCAAAAACTTGAACTGCTCAAGGTTCATAAAAAAGGGCTGATGCAACAGCTTTTCCCCGCGCTGGATGAGGTAAATGCATGAGCACTTTCGTCAATCTGGATGCTTTGGCCGCGCACCTGCGCAACGAGCTAGGCAACAAAAAGTATGTGCTGCTTTACGCCTACAACGGCACAGGCAAGACGCGGCTGTCTATGGCCTTCAAGCAAATCGGCAGACAGGGCGACGAACGGGATACGCTTTATTTCAACGCCTACACCGAAGACCTGTTCACCTGGGACAACGATCTGGATGGCGACAGGGAGCGAGTGCTGAGACTTAACTCTGCTTCTCAATTTTTTGCCGGACTTGAATCAATGGAAATGGAAACCCGCATCCGCGCTTTTTTGCGTCGTTATGCAGATTTCGATTTCAGGATTGACTACAGTCAATGGGCTATTAGCTTTTCCCGAACGATTATCGTGCCAACCAGCGATGACAGGGAGGAAACGACGCAAACAATTGACAACATCAAGGTTTCACGCGGCGAGGAAACTATTTTCGTCTGGTGTTTCTTTCTGGCGATTGTACAACTTGCAATGGATCCTGAGATCGAAGCTTATCAATGGGTCAAATATATTTACATTGATGACCCTATCTCTTCGCTGGATGAACATAACGCCGTTATGGCTGGCAATCACATCGGGCAAATGCTTAAAAACTACAATGGTTCAATCAAGACTGTCATCTCTTCACACCACACACTTTTTTTCAATGTGCTGTGCAATGAGTTAAGCAAAGCAAAAAAATATTTCCTGAGCGGCAACAGGAAAACGGGCGCTTATGTTGTTAAAGACACGGGAGACACGCCGCCTCTGCATCATCTGGAACAATTGAAAGAAATTTATGAGATAAGGAAGTCCGGTCGAATATATACGCACCACTTCAACGCGCTTCGAGGACTCCTCGAAAAAGCACGTATATTTCATGGATATGATAGTTTTTCGGTTTGCATCAAGAAGGAGGAAGATGATGACCCCGACGAGACATTTTTCGCACGACTTTTAAATATTCTGAATCACGGAAATTATTCTTTTTATGAGCCAAGGGAAATGCTGCCCGAAAACGTGGAGAATTTTGGAAAGGTGCTTGACGATTTTCTCGATTACTACTCATTCAATCCCCAACTCTTCCCTGAAGTAACCGAGGAAACAGAAACATAATGGCTGAACAAAATCACAAACAATTGGGCATTGTGCTGTGGGGCATTGCCGACCAATTGCGCGGCGCGATGAACGCGGACGACTTCCGCGACTATATGCTGTCGTTCTTGTTTCTGCGTTACCTGTCAGACAATTACGAAACGGCTGCAAAAAAAGAACTCGGCAAGGATTACCCGGAAGCGCCGCCGGATGTGATGAAAACAATCGGCGCGACGACACCGCTTCAGATTTGGTACGAAGAGAATCCCAACGACGTAGCCGAATTTGAAAAACAGATGCGTCGCAAAACGCATTACGTGATTCAGCCGGAATTTCTCTGGGGCAGCATCACCGAGCGAGCGCGCACGCAAAACGATGAATTGTTGCACACCTTGCAAAAGGGCTTTGATTACATCGAGAACGAATCCTTTGCGACCACCTTTGGCGGGCTGTTTTCTGAGATCAATTTGAACTCGGAAAAACTTGGACGTAGCTATGCCGAACGTAATGCCAAGCTCTGCACCATCATCAAGGCCATTGCTGAAGGTTTGGCAAATTTCTCCACCGATAGCGATACGCTGGGCGATGCTTATGAATACTTGATCGGCCAGTTCGCAGCCGGTTCGGGCAAGAAGGCGGGCGAGTTTTATACGCCGCAACAGATTTCCAGCATCCTGTCAGGCATTGTCACGCTCGACAACCAAGACCCGGCGACGGGACGCAAGAAACATCTGGAAAGCGTATTGGATTTTGCCTGCGGCTCCGGTTCGTTGTTGCTCAACGTGCGGCATCGGATGGGCGCGGGCGGCATCGGCAAAATTTACGGACAGGAAAAAAACATTACGACTTACAACCTGGCGCGGATGAACATGCTGTTGCACGGCGTGAAAGATACCGAGTTCGAGATTTACCACGGCGACACACTGCTGAACGAATGGGATATGCTGCGCGAAGCGAACCCCGCCAAAATGCCGAAATTCGATGCCGTGGTAGCCAATCCGCCTTTCAGTTATCGCTGGGAACCGACAGACGCCTTGGCCGAGGATGTGCGCTTCAAAAGCTATGGCCTTGCACCTAAATCCGCAGCCGACTTCGCCTTTCTGCTGCACGGTTTTCATTACCTGAAATCCGAAGGCGTTATGGCAATCATCCTGCCGCACGGCGTGCTATTTCGCGGCGGCGCGGAAGAACGCATCCGCACCAAGCTGCTGAAAGACGACAACATTGATACGGTGATTGGCTTGCCTGCGAATCTGTTTTTTTCGACTGGCATCCCGGTTAGCATTCTGGTCTTGAAGAAGTGCAAAAAATTTGATGATGTGCTGTTCATCAATGCCAGCGAACATTTCGAGAAAGGCAAACGCCAAAACAAGTTGCTGCCAGAACATATCGAAAAGATTCTCGACACCTATCAGTTTCGCAAAGAAGAATCGCGCTATGCCCGGCGCGTTTCGATGAGTGAGATTGCAGAGAACGGCTACAACCTGAATATCTCCCGTTACATCAGCACGGCAACAGCCGAGGAAGAAATTGATTTGCAGGAGGTAAATGCAGAGATGCTGTCACTGGAACAAAAAATCACCGAGGCGAAAAACAAACACAATGACTTTCTCAGAGAACTTGGCTTGCCGCCTTTACCGTGATTCCTGGCAATGACGCCATGCTGTGTGGCAAACAGCCGAAAAGCAGATGATCTGATCTAAGCATTCAGGATGTCAGTGAATTTCTAAGTTCTTGTGCCCCCATTAACTCCCTGGAAAACCAGACTTGAAGATTCTCTACACATCAACTGAGGTCAGGAAAGAAATTGTTCGTTTGTTTTCACATTCGAGCGGGCGTCGTGTTGCAATCAGCGCATTTGTTGGAAAAGGGGCGGAGGCTTTTCTGCCCAATCCAAAGGGTCTGGAACTTATCTGCTGGCCAAAGGCTGGCGGTACGAACCCAACTATTCTTCGACAACTTATCAAGCGTGGAGCAGAGGTATACTTCGCGGACTCCCTTCACATGAAACTATATTGGACAGAAAAGGGGGCTGTTGTCACTTCGGCCAATCTTTCAAACAACGCTCTCGGTTCAGGGAATCTCCGGGAAGTAGGCGTTCTTTTGCCCGCAAACCATATAAACATTAACCGGATAATTTCTTCGATAAATTGCAGGCCCGTTTCGGAAACTGAATTGGCAAAATTGGATAGGGATACTCTTTTATATGCGACTGGCCAGAACATCCCAGAGACCTATTCAAAAAGTATTTCGTTTGATCAGTGGTATCAGGCTCCTCATCGCCCCAAATGGAAGCTTGGGTGGTCGGATAGTTACGGTTCAGTCGCAACAAGCGTAAAGGAATTTCTGATTGAACATTATGGAATCCACGAACCTTACGATGTGCTGAGCTGTAGCAAGAATGGATTCATCCCTGGAGATTGGGCTCTCACGTTCGATTTGAGTGATAGGGGGGCCAAGACCATTGGTTGGATGTACATTGATTTTGTCTCTCGAATCATCAAATCTGATAAGTCTGCATATTCAAATGACTGGCCCTATCAAGCTGCACAGGTGTTCCGGCTGAACCGTTACCCACAGCCACCGTTCAAGACTGATGCTCAGTTCAAGAAAGCATTTGCAAAGGCAGTGCGGATATTTGGGCCTGATATGATCCGGTCACTCGTATCCAGTCGCCCACCAAAGAAATTAATCGAGCTTATTCACTCCCAGTTCTAAACTCGAAAACACCATTTAGCTATTTGTCGGCTCTTCTAATTTTGAATTGTTGTGGGACTAAATGTGGGACTAAACTCAAAGAGCCGCTTTCGCGGCTCTTGTAAGTGATTGAAAAGATTGGCTCCTCAGGTAGGACTCGAACCTACAACCCCTCGGTTAACAGCCGAGTGCTCTGCCATTGAGCTACTGAGGAGCAAGATGAACTTGGTTGGATTTTCAATTCCGATGGACGTGAGGAGGATCGAACTCCTGACCTCCGCATTGCGAACGCGGCGCTCTCCCAGCTGAGCTACACGCCCAAAAACGAAGGCGCATCTTACTGATCGGTCTTTGGCCTGTCAAGAAGTCGGCAAAACGAAAATCAGATTTTCTCTTCGCCCGCCCCAAACAAGCTTAGCCAATCGGCTTAAAGACAATCTGTTTGTGCTGAAGCTTGCCTTTTTGAATCAGCACTTCTTTTTGCGCTTCGGTGTCAATTTCGCAGGCGACATCGCCAACGCGTTCCTGGTTGAGCTTCACGCCGCCGCCTTCGATCAACCGGCGTGCTTCCGCTTTGGACGCGGCAAGCCCCGCATCCACCATCACATCCACCAGTTTGACCTTTTGCTTGGACACTTCGACGGTGAAGGTTTCAATTTCCGTCGGCATTTCGCGCATGCGGAAGCGGCGGATAAATTCCGCTTCGGCGGTATCGGCTTCGGCTTGAGAATGAAAATCGGCGACAATTTTCTTGGCCAGTTCCGATTTGGCGTCGCGCGGATGTTTGCGGCCCGCTTCGACATCAGCTTTCAAACGGGCGACGTCGGCAGGCGTCAAATCCGTCAGCAGTTCGTAATACTTCCACATCAGTTCGTCGGAAACGGACATGGCTTTGCCGTACATATCATCCGGAGATTCCGCGATGCCGATGTAATTGTTCTTGCTCTTCGACATCTTTTCGACGCCGTCCAGACCTTCCAGCAAAGGCGTCGTCATAATCACCTGGGCTTCGACGCCGTAAGCGCGCTGAATTTCCCGCGCCATCAACAAGTTGAACTTCTGATCCGTGCCGCCAAGCTCAACGTCGGCTTTCAGCGCGACGGAATCGTAGCCTTGCGCCAACGGGTACAGCAATTCGTGCAGGCTGATCGGCACTCCGGCGGTCAAGCGTTTCGAAAAATCTTCCCGTTCCAGAATCTGCGCCAGCGTGACTTTGGCCATCAGCCGAACAAAATCTTCCGGTTTGAAGGCATTCAGCCAGTTCGCATTGAATTCGATGATCGTCTTTTCTGGATCAAGCAGTTTGAAGATTTGCGTCTTGTAGGTTTCAGCGTTCTCCAAAACCTGTTCGCGTGTGAGTGGCGGGCGAGTCGTGTTTCGTCCCGTCGGATCGCCGATCATTCCCGTGAAATCGCCAATCAGAAAAATCACGTCATGGCCAAGCTGCTGAAAGGCTTTCATCTTGCGGATAACGACCGTGTGGCCCAAATGAATGTCCGGCGCAGTCGGATCGGCTCCCAGCTTGACACGCAAGGGTCGCCCGGTCGCGGCGGATTTTTCGAGCTTCTTTTTCAGCTCTTCAACCGGGATCACATCTACACAGCCTTTGGTTAAAAAAGCAATTTGTTCATCTATGGTCATAAATTCAGTGTAAGTTTCTGGTTGCTAAGGAGCGGAATTCCTTGAACAAGTTCTCGTTCGCAAACGCACGTTTCGGCAGGAAGTTAAATGATTCGTTGCCGTAAACCAGCAGCAAGCCTTCAGGGTATTCAATCAATCGCTGGTAATACTTCCAGTCCAGATTTGATTCGATGATGCCCATGCGGAAGTAAACGCCCGCGTCGCTGAATGCAACTTCGTGTTCCATTTCAAACAGCGGTTCGCGTTGCCATTTGCGATTGGATGCCAACCGACGAACTCGCGGCCCTGCAAAAATCACGATGCCTCCTAACAACATCACAACCAATGCAAAAACGCCCAGCCCGTCAAAAAACAGCAACGCGGCTCCCGCCAAAATCAACAAGATACCAGCCACCCATTCAGGCGCGATGGACTGATGCTGGCGGCGGAAAAATTCCTGCGCCGCAAAGTATTCTTCCCAAGTTAGATAAAATTTGATGCTTTCAGTCATGGTCAGGCCTCGAACAGAAGTCGCGTATTCTGCCATCCGCTTCTGGGTTTGCCAAACGCCGTTTTTGACCGTCCGCAAAGCCGTCTGTTAGTATCCGCACCTCGTTTTTGTGCCTTCACGTTGACCCCGCACAAAACCCATCAAAGTTCATCGAAAGGTTTCGGTAGTAATCATGGCTGCTCCAAGCATGGAAAAGATTGTGAGCCTGTGCAAAAGGCGCGGGTTCATCTTTGCGAACTCAGAAATTTACGGCGGCATCGGCTCGACCTGGGATTACGGTCCGCTGGGCGTTGAACTGAAAAACAACGTTATGCGCGCCTGGTGGCGTTCGGTGGTGTATGACCGCGACGATATGGAAGGGCTGGACGCTGCGATTCTGATGAACCGGCTGGTCTGGCGCTATTCCGGCCACGAAGCCACCTTCAGCGATCCGCTGGTGGATTGCCGCGAATGCGGTAAACGCAGTCGCGCCGACCATTTGAAAGATGGCAAATGCCCAAGTTGCGGTTCGAACAATCTGACTGACCCGCGCAACTTCAACCTGATGTTCAAAACGACCGTCGGCCCGGTTGAAAGCGATGAAAACATTGCCTACTTGCGCCCTGAAACCGCGCAAGGCATTTTCGTCAACTTCGCCAATGTTCAGCAGGCAATGCGCCGCAAACTACCGTTCGGCATCGCGCAAATCGGCAAAGCATTCCGCAACGAAATCACGCCGGGCAATTTCACGTTTCGCACGCGCGAGTTCGAGCAGATGGAAATCGAATACTTCTGCAAACCGCCGCAGTTTTTGCAGCCTGGTGAAAAGAATGATCTGGAGCTTCACGCCGAATGGGTCGAACAGCGATTTAACTGGTACATCAAACTCGGCCTTGATCCCGCGAAGTTGATCAAACGCGAACAAAGCAAAGAAGAATTGGCGCATTACGCCAAAGCCACTGTTGACATCGAATACAAATTCCCTGGCTCGCTCGGGTACAGCGAACTGGAAGGCGTCGCCAACCGGCAGGATTACGACCTGTCAGCGCACAGCCGCGACATTCCCGAAGAAGACTTGCAACGCCTGAAACTGACGGCCAATGCCGACAGCACCGGCAAGCTAGATTATTTCGACGATCAATACGCCGATCCAGCGACAGGCAAAAAAGGCGCTCGATACATTCCTTACGTGATCGAACCTTCGGCGGGAGCGACGCGCGCAACACTGGCGTTCCTGTGCGAAGCGTACAACGAAGAACTGGTCAGCGAACCGAAAGCCGAAGAATTGACTCCGCTGCGCGAAGCCAATGCTGCTGCCTTGAAAAGCATCGGCAAGAAAATCGCCGAGGCCGAAAAAGCCGCTGCCAAAGGCGAAGTCGCCGCTCCGACGGGCGAGCAACTGAAAGCAATTCAAGGTGCTCTGGAAACTGCTGACGCTAGCTTGCCGCAAACGTTGCTCGACGTTGAAGATGCCTGCAGCTTGCCCGGCGCGGACAAAATCGAATTGCTGAAGAAAGTTCGCCAAATCACCAGCAAGCTTTGCGATGAATACACGCGCGTTGTGCTGAAACTGCATCCGCAACTGGCACCAATCAAAGTCGCGGTCTTTCCGCTGAAGAAAAATGAACCGCGAATTGTCGAAGTCGCCAAACAGATCAAACGCGACCTGCAACCGGTGATGCGCGCGGTGTACGACGACACGGCGGCCATCGGCAAGCTCTATCGCCGCCAGGATGAAATTGGCACGCCCTTTTGCATCACGGTGGATTACGACACCCTGGGCGAAGGCAAAGACCCGGCGGCGGCTTCTTTGAGCGGCACCGTCACCGTCCGCGAACGCGATTCGATGCAGCAAGTGCGCGTGCAGATTTCAGAATTGTCCGCCTATCTGATCCAGAAACTGAGCTAGGAAAACTCTCCCCGATTTAGCTAAAGGAGATTCGTGATGAAACAGCAGAGCAGTTTTCTTGTCGTTTCCATCTGTCTGGTTATGCTTCTGACGTTGTCGTTCGCCACAGGCTTTTTCTGGTCGCAAGTGATTGCACAGGAAACCTATGAAGTTTCCGGCCGAGTTTTTCTGAACGGTGTTGGGATGGAAGGAGTCGCGATCAACATTGCTGGCCCGAATTCGCCAACCGCACCGCTGCTGACTTATTCAACGCAGACGGACACAAATGGAAATTGGCGCGTGTCAGGAATTCGGGCAGGAATTGTTTTTTACACTGTTTCACCGGTAAAGCCCGGCTACGTTTTTGCACCCTGCCCGCTGACTTTCGCGGCGCCGACAGATAAGTTGAATTTCAAAGCAGTCGG
>CAZXHW010000060.1:0-16447 GCA_964639915.1 uncultured Heliomicrobium sp. | reverse complement strand
AATAACATTCGAACGCCAAAGCGCAGGTCTTGCCAGAGTGTTTGCATCGTTCCTCCGCAAAAGGCTGAATGATGAATGATGAATCTGCTCATCATTCATCATTCCGATTTCATCATTCGTACCGTAAAGCAATCATCGGATCCACTTTGGTGGCGCGCCGCGCCGGAATCCAACAAGCCAGCAAGGCGATGCTCACCAGCAACAACGCAATCACACTGAACGTCATCGGATCAGTCGCGTTGACGTTAAACAACAACGTAGACATCAAACGAGTCAGCAAGAATGCCGCCCCTAAACCCAGCGCGACGCCAATTCCTGCCAGAATCATTCCGTGCCCTACTACCAGCCGCAGCACGTCTCGCCGCCCTGCGCCCAGCGCCATCCGAATGCCGATTTCGTGCGTGCGCTGTGTGACGGCATAACTCAGCACGCCGTAAATGCCGATGGCGGCCAGAAGCATTGCCACTGCCGCGAAAACGCCCAACAACAACATCGAAAACTTTTGTTGCGCGATGGACGTCGAAACAAGCCGATCCAGCGTGGTGATCGTGGAAACCGGCTGTTCTTTATCCAGCTTCAAAACTTCGTTGCGAATGGCGGAACTCAGGCTGGTAGGATCACTTGTCGTGCGCACGACCAACGACATATATGTATCCGGCCGCTGCAGGTACGGTTCGTACGTCTGCAAGGTCGTTGTCTGATCCAGGCCGTAATGTTTGACGTCGCCGACGATGCCGACAATTTCCCGAAACGTAGTTGGCCCGTTGGTCACGTGAATACGCTTGCCGATAGGGTCTTCGTCCGGGAAAAACTTCTTCGCCATCGTCTCGTTGATGACCGCAACGCGGGTTGTGTCTTTGGTGTCCTGATCGGTGAACACGCGGCCTCGCAGCAAAGGAATGCCCATCGCTTTGAAGTAATCGGCGCTCACGGCATAGTAATTCGTGCTTTGGCTGGAACCTGGCGGGAGCGGTGCCCGGCCATCAATCACAAAACCCAACACATAGTCATCATCGCTCAAAGGGATGACATTGCCCGCGCCGACCGCCTTCACGCCTGGAAGCGTTGCCACGTTTTCGATCAACTGTTTGAAAAATGCGGCTTGCTTGTCTGCTTCCGGGTACTTCCTGCGCGGCAGGGTCACCGGTACCGTCAATGCGCTATCAGGATTAAAACCCGGATCAACCTGCTGCAATTTCCAGAAGCTCTTGATCATCAATCCCGCGCCGACCAGCAGCACTAGCGCCGAGGCGACTTCCAGCACGACCAGCGAACTGCGGATCAATTGCCGCCGACCGCCTTCGGTCGAACCCCGTCCGGCGTCTTTCATCACTTCGTTCAGATTGGGTTTGGAAGACTGCAACGCGGGAACCAGTCCAAAAACGATTCCGGTAAGTAAAGTGATTGCGGCGGTAAACGCAAGCGCGCGGCCATCCAGCGAAACGTCGCTCATGCGCGGCAGGTTTTGCGGCGCCAGCTTCAACAACAAATCCATTCCCCATTTGGCCAGCAATAACCCAACCAGCCCGCCTGTCAGCGACAGCAACACGCTTTCGGTCAACAACTGGCGAACAATGCGCCAGCGTCCAGCGCCCATTGCCGTGCGGATGGCAATTTCTTTCTGTCGCCCGGCGGCGCGCGCCAGCAACAAGTTGGCAACGTTGGCGCAGGCAATCAGCAGCACAAATGCAACTGCCGCCAGCAAAACCAGCAACGCCGGTTTGATGTCGCGGACAGCAAATTCCAGCATCGGCCCAAGCTTCACGCTCCAGCCTGTGTTGGCGTCCGGATATTGCGTGGCCAGCCGACCGGCAATTGCCACCATTTCTGTTCGCGCCTGTTCAACGCTGACGCCCGGCTTCAGACGTCCGACCGCTTGCAGATAATGGCCGCCGTGGTTTTGCGCTTGCTGCGCAGTGAAGGCAATCGGCGTCCATAAATCCACGTCGCGCCCGCCATAACGGAACGATGCGGGCATCACGCCAATCACCGTGTAGCTCTGGCCGTTGAGCGTGATCGCCTGATTAACAATTTTGGGATCGCCGCCAAACCGGCGCTGCCAGAATCCATTGCTTAGCATCACCACAAAGTTGCGCCCCGGCTGATCTTCTTCCGGTAAAAAGTCCCGCCCAAGCTGTGGCGTTGCGCCGAAAGTCGCAAAAAATCCATCGGTGACCAACGTCCCTCGCAACCGTTCCGGATCGCCCGATCCAATCAAGTTAAACGACGAACCACCCATTGCCACCAATCTTTCAAACACTGTGTTCTGTGCTTTCCAGTCCAGAAAATTACCGGGTGAAACGGAAAATTCCGGAAACTGCGGCAGCTTTGTTTCGCGAATCAGCATCAGCCGGTCTGGCTCTTTGTAAGGCAGCGGTCGCAGCAACACCGCGTTGACGACGCTGAAAATTGCCGCATTCGCGCCAATCCCTAAAGCCAATGTAATCACTGCAACCAGCGTGAATCCTGGCTTTTTGGTCAGCATGCGAATGCCATAGCGAATGTCTTTCAATAGAGTTTCCATCGTCAATTCTCCGTTCCTGGAATTTCAGTGCGGACGTATTCCCACGGTCTTGCCAATGAGATTGCCGAACGACTTCAAATAGAAAAGTTTTTGGCGTTTAAGCCAAATTGTGTGCCAGTCAGTTTTTTTAGCTAACTGCTTGTGGGAGTAGCAAAGCCGTATGGAAATTCGGCTATGAGGATGGCTTGAAGTGTACGCTTGTGGGAATCCAATATCTCAAAATCGCAACAGGAAGTTGGGAATGGAGCGAGCCAGGGTCGGTTCCGAAACCAAGCCTGGCCCAGCAAAGAGGTCGGTTGAAGCGGCGCGAAAGAGGGTTCAAATGGATCGTCTGCCGGGTGTTTTTGCTTTCACTTTGAGACGCGCAAATTTGCAAAATGCGCGACCGTCCCTGGCCCAATCTGTAACGCAATCTGTCCCGTGCTTTGTCCAAGTTTGAGATCGTTGACAATCAACACAGGTTGCGGTGCGTCATGCACATACAACCGCGCTTTATCGCCACGAACTTCGATCTTCACCTTTGTCCACTCGCCCGGCAAAAGGTCTACGTAGCTTTCGTACTTCTCGGGAAACTCCTTGCGCAATCGGTGCCAGGGGAATTCAGGGTGGGAAATGTATTGGGTCGAATGGTTGCGCCGCACTTGATCGTCGGCGCGGCCATTGGTCGGGCGCAGGTAGAAGCATTCGTACTTTACGGCCTCTTTGGCCGCGTCGAGATTGACGCGGAAAGCTACGCCAACAAATCCCCGCGCGCCTTCTCCGGCATTGGCCCGTGGTTCGCCTGTCAATTCGATTTCGATCACGCCGTCCTGGAAATCGGATTTGTTTAATATGACAAGCCGCTCTCCGTCTGCAACGCTTGCCGCTGCGGTGTCAGTGACGCGCAACGCGGCTCGACCTTTGTACGTCACTTGTTCCGTTTTCACGTTGCGGGACTGCAACTTGCTCAGATTGTCCAATGGAATGGGCGTGGTCTTGACCTGTGCAAAACCGTTGCCCAGGGATAGCGTCAACATCGCGAACAAAAAGAAGCCAGATTGTTTCAATAACCTGCCTGCACAGAAGTGCCGGACTTGCCAAAGCCTTTGCATAATTCCTTTTCCTCTCTGGTTATTCACTCCGTAAAGCGTTCATCGGATTAACCCGCGTTGCTCGTCTGGCCGGAACGAAACAAGCCAGGAAAGCGACCGCAATCAGCAACAGCGCAATCGCCGCAAACGTCAACGGGTCGGTGGCAGGCACGCCAAACAGGAACGCTGCCATCAATCGTGCCAAAGCCAACGACGCGCCTATGCCAAGTGCAATTCCCAGCAATGCCAAGCCAACGCCTTGTCTAAGGATCATCGTCAACACTTGCGTTTGAGTCGCTCCGAGCGCAACGCGAATTCCAATTTCGTGGGTGCGTTGCGTGACGGTATAAGCCATCACGCCATAAATACCCAGTGCTACCAGAAGCAGCGTGAAGCCGGCAAAACAACTGAGCAGCAAAAGGTAAAAGCGCGGCTCAGCCAGGGCGTTGCTGACCAGGTCTTCGACCAGATTGATTTGGTAAATCGGCTGATCCTTGTCCAGCGTCCAAATTGCGCTTTTGACCACAGGGATCAAGGCGCTGGCTTCCGTCGTGGTTCGCACAATCAAAGCGCGTTGACCGGAACGGCGCGTTTGCTGGCTCCAGGGAAAATAGACTTCCATATCGCTGAACCCATCACCGGGTTTGCCCAAGTTGACCTCTCCTGCGACACCGACCACGGTTTGCCACTTATCGTCTTTGCCGAACCGTATGCGCTGGCCGACAGGGTTTTGGTTGGGCCAATAACGCCGCGCCATCCTTTCGTTAATGATCATGGCGGGCGGCGCATTGACAGTGTCTTCAGCGTTAAATGCGCGGCCTTGCAAGATCGGAATACGCAAGGTTTGGAAGTAGGCTGCATCAACGTTGCTTGTCGGCAAGACCATTTTGGGATCGGCGGGTTCGGGCGGGCGGCCTTCGATTTCGACTTCCAGGTTAAAGCGAATGCCGCCCCCTTGCGGCGGAACACCCATCGCGGCGGTAGCCGATTCGATGCCCGGTATCGTAACCAAATTGTCTTTTAGTCGGCCGAAGAACTCTTCTTCTTGTTCCAAGGTCGAGTACCGTTGCGGTGGTAAGGAAAGCGTGGCGGCAATCAGGTTTTTCGGCTCATAGCCGGGCGGCACGCTACTCAAGTGCAAGAAGCTGCGCATCATCAAACCTGCGCCAATCAGCAGAACGAGCGACAACGCGACTTCAACTACTACCAGAGTATTGCGCAAACGATTATGCGCACGATCCGCAGTCGCTTTGCCTGATGCGCCTTTCATCACGTTATGTAAATCAGGGCGAGAAGCCTTGAGTGCAGGCAGCAAACCGCAGATAAAACCGGTCAATACCGTAAGTGCCAGCGTAAAGAGCAGTACACGCTTTTCCACGCCTATTTCATTGACGCTGAGGAAGGTCAGTTCGTCCGGCACCCATTTCGCCAGTGCATCCACGCCCCACCACGCCAATGTCACGCCAAGCCCACCTGCCAGCATCGCCAGCAACAAACTCTCGGTCAGCAATTGTCGAATCAGCCGCCCGCGACCTGCGCCCAGCGCTAGCCGGATTGCAATTTCCCCTTGCCGGTTTGCCGCCCGCGCCAGCAATAAATTTGCAGCATTCGCGCACGCCAGCAACAAGACAAAGCCAACTGCTCCCAGCAAAACCAGCATGGCTCTGCGCGGCCCAGGGTTGACACGGATTGCGCCCAACTGTGAAAGCTTGGTGCCCCAGCCGCGCGGATCAGGACGTTCTTTATCAAGCTCCGCCCCCATCGCCGTCAGAGCAGCCTGCACCGTTGGCAACGCTGTGTCGCCACGCAAACGGGCGACGGCATTGAATCGCTGCGGTCGTTTTTGTGCATCCGTTGCTGTTAGCGGCAAAGGCACCCATAGCTGAAACTTGCCATACGGGAATTTGAATTTCGGTGGCATCACGCCGACCACAGTGTAAAGCTGATCATTGAGCGTCAGCGTTTTCCCCAAAGCGTCAGCGGTGCCCCCCAAATGGCTTTTCCAGAACCCATCGCCGACCAATACAACGCGGTCATTGCCCGGTTCGGCATCCTGCGTACTGAACGGTCGTCCCAGTTTTGGATTGACGCCCAGCATGGCAAACAACCCCGGCGTGACGGCAGGAGCATTCACTGTTTCAGGCTCTTTGCCGCCCGTCAGCGTATAAGTGCCCGGACTGTAAGCTTCGACTTGGGCAAATAGATTCGTCTGGTTGCGCCATTCCTGAAAAGCATCCCAGCGCAACCCCGGATAAGAAAACCCGCTCTTCGCTTCCAGTTGCTGGATTTCCACCAATCGGTCAGGTTCATTGAACGGCAGAGGACGAAACAGCACCGCATCCACAACGCTATAAACCGCGGTGTTCAGGCCAATCCCAAGCGCCAGCGTCGCCACCACGACCAAGGTAAAGCCTGGATTTTTGCTCAAGGTACGCGCCGCATAGCGCAGGTCTTGCCATAAATCAGCGATCATATTTCTCCTTCGATTGGTACCCAAGACAATGGGTTCAGGATGAATTTGCCGTTCGATACGTCGGAGTTCGCGTTGCAGCGATTTGCTTCCAGTCAATTCCGAACGCGTTTGCCGCTCGGCGTCGGCTTCCGTCGCGCCACTGGCCAGCAATTCCGCGTAACAGTCCGCCAGGTGCTGCGATAGTTCTTCAACTATCGCGGCCTCACGCGTTGGCTCCAGCTTCAAATTGGCCAGTCGCCGTCTGATTTCCGGTTTCCAATCAAGCACTTTCGGTTCCTGTAACGCGGTTAATTGCTGCGACGAAGGATTCCCAGATGCTGCGTTGCGCCGCCAGCACTTTCTTTCCATCTTTCGTCAAGTGGTAAAAGCGACGACGACGTTGCCCCGCTTTTTCCACCCATTTCCCTTCAATCCAACCGCGCTTTTCCAACCGATACAGCAGCGGATAAAGCGAAGCCGCATTGAATTTCAATACGCCATCCGAGCGCGTTTCGATCAGTTTGCGAATTTCGTAGCCGTGACGCTGGCGAGCTTCCAGCAAAGACAGGATCAGCAACTCCGCGCTTCCCTTCTTTAACTCGCGGTCAAACTTCTGTGAATTGATAGGTGCCATAAACACATATTATGTAGGCGTCTATAAAACGTCAAAAAGATTCCCTCGCTTTAACAGTATTGAGAGATAAAAAATCACCTGCGCCTGGCGGGCGGGTCTTGAAAAATGGAACTATGCCAAATTCGTGTATGAAAACTTGAAGCGGTGCGCTTGAGCGAGGCCAATGAGCTTTGCTGCTGAATCGAGACTAGGCTGAACTGAAGCCGATTTGGATTCTGTTTTGATTGGGCTGAAGAGTTGCGATCGAAATTCACTGTCGTTCAGTACTATTTACCAGACGAATGTATTCGTCCATAACTGCGCGATTTTTTGCAGTATCCCAGCCGCGACGTTGAAACCGCGGGGATGGTTTGATTTCCGCTACGATTAGTTCTTCGCCAAGCTGCCGTGCGGTTTGAAGCACCACTCCGTCGCGATTCACGATACCTGATGAGCCGTAAGCCACCAGACAATCGGTATGCCCGGCAACATCAGCGCGAATTACGGAAACGCTGTTTTCGATTGCCCGTGCGATGTCAACATTTCTGGCTTCGACGACCAGCGTCGGCTGTGCCTTCGCCGGAGGCAATGCGTTGTTCGTGGGAACAAACAGCGCTATCGCTCCTTGCGAAGCCATGATTCTGGCGGGTTCGTAGTAGTTGGAATCGTTGCAGAGGAGAATTCCAAAGGTCAAATCGCCAACCGTGAAGACGGGCATCCTGTCTCCGGCGTCGTAGACAGATTTGTTGATTGCCGGATACAGCTTGCGGTAAATGCCCGCGACTGCTCCCTGATGAAAAACCGCTGCCGAATTGTAGAATCGGCCGCTTCGATCAATTTCCGTGAACCCCAGAATGGTTGCCACCTTGTCACTTGCCAGCGGTGCCAGCAGCGCCTGCAATTGTCCACTTTCAACGTTTATGGCAATGTCCGCGGGCGAATCTACATAATCGGCCAGCCCTCCCAGCACACCTTCTGGGCAACATAAAATCTCTACTCCCTGCGCTTCACAGCGGAGAACCTGCTCGCGAATCAGATCAATGACCTTCATCGAGCCAGTAGCCTGCAGCGGGGCTTGGTAAGCGGCAACCTTCAAAGGATTACCTCATTCGTGTTTTTGCTGTAGCGATATGTTGTCACTCGCACCGAAGCGCAATCATCGGGTCTACCGTCGTCGCCCGTCTTGCGGGCAAGTAACAAGCCAGCAACGCCGTTAGCGTCAGCAGCAGGCCAATCGCCAGAAATGTCAGCGGGTCGGTCGCGCTGACGCCGAACAACTGGTTCACCAGCAGCAATCCAGTCAGGCGCATCAATCCAAACGTGGCCATCATCCCAATTGCAATGCCAATCAATGTCAGCGTCATTCCTTGCCGCATTATCATACGCAGCACATCGCCTGCTTGCGCGCCCAGCGCCATTCGAATGCCAATCTCATTCGTCCGCTGACTAACGGCATATGACATCACGCCGTAAATTCCGACTGACGCCAGCAACAACGCCAGCAAAGAGAAAATGCCAAGCAACTGCACCATAAATCGCTGCCCGCCCAGCGAACGATCCAACAAAAATTCCATCGTGCGCACTTTCCAGACTGGCTGATCTTTATCTATGGACCAGATTGCGTCGCGCACAGCCTTTGAAAAGCTCAGCGCGTCACCCGAAGTGCGCACTACAAGCGAACCGAAAATGTCTGGTCGCTGAGAATATGCCAGATAGATTTGCGCCGATTCCCGTTCGTCCAGGCTGCCGTGTTTGATGTCGCCAACCACGCCGATAATCGTGGCTTTCACGTCAGAACCCAGCAATTGCACCTGCTTGCCAATCGGGTCTTCGTTCGGCCAGAAGTGGCGCGCCATCGTCTGGTTGATCACCATTGCGCGCGGCGTATCCGGTTGATCCTGTGCTGAGAAAGTGCGGCCTTTCAGCAGCGGAATCCGCATCGTGCGAAAGTAATTTGCATCAGTGCGATTGACTTGGGCGCGGGGTTCCTGGCCTTCCGGCGGCGCGGGGCGATCCGGCAAAACAAACCCTGATTCTCCGATGCCCGCGCCGTGCGGCACCGACATCACGAGTGCCGCCGATTGCACGCCCGGTAGCGCCTGAACACGCGCCACAACTTCTTCGTGAAATTGCTGCTGTTGCTTAGGTTCGGGATATTTGTTGCGCGGGACTCGGTATTCCAACGTCAGCAAGTTCTTCGAATCGAAGCCTGGATCAACGCGCAGGTAATTGACAAAACTCCTGGCCATCAACCCCGCGCCCGTCAACAAAACAATCGCCAGCACGATTTGCGTTACAACCAGCGCACTGCGCAAACGGCTGCGTCCCAGATTCGCGCCTGATGATCTGCCGCCTTCTTTCAGCGCATCATTCAAGTCAGGCCGCGAAAAGCGCAATGCTGGCAGCAAGCCGAACAATACGCCGGTCAGCACTGTCACGCCGAAAGTAAAGCCAAACACCACCGGATCAAGTTTCACCTGGACACCGAACGGCAACGCGATCCCGCTGCTCGCCGCCAGCGCATCCATTCCCCAAATACCAATCAGCAAGCCAACCAAGCCGCCAGCCAGCGATAGCATCAGCGATTCAGTCAGCAGTTGTTGCACCAACCGAAACCGGCTTGCACCCAGTGCGGCGCGCAAAGCCAGTTCTTTTGATCGTCCAACCGCACGGCTCAGCATCAGGTTCGCCACGTTCGCACAGGCAATCAGCAGGACGAAGCCAACCGCTCCCAACAACGCCAGCAACAATGGCTGCACCCGCTCGACGACCATTGCCTGCAAATTGACCAGCGTGACGCCGCGATCTTTGTTTGCTTCCGGATATTGCTGCGCCAACCGCGCGGCAATCGTGTCCATCTCTGCCTGCGCCTGACGCTCCGACACTCCGGGTTTCAAACGTCCGATGACTTCCACCGCCGCGGATTTCCGGTCGAGCGAAAATCCCGGGTGATATTGCACCGGTATCCACACATCAATGTCGGAATATGGAAAACGAAACCCTTCCGGCATGATTCCGACCACTGTGAAAAGCTGTCCGTTCAGCGTCAATGTTTGGCCGACCAACCCGGGATCAGCGCCAAAACGATCACGCCAGACCACTGGATTGACGATGGCGACACGCTCCGCGCCCGCCTGGTCTTCACCGGAAAGAAATGCTCGCCCCAGCGCCGGTTCGACACCAAGTGTTTTGAAAAAGTCTGATGAAACAAATCCGCCGATCACACGGCCAGGTTCAGCGCGTCCGGTCAGGTTGACGCTTTGCGGAGTCACGGCTGAAAGCTGCGAAAAGGACTGGCTTTGCGCCCGCCAATCCACCAAATCCGGAATCGAGACCGAACCGCGCGCTTCGCCGCTTGTCTTTGAAAAGACCATAACCAGTTGCTCTGGCTGCTTGAATCCCAGCGGACGCAACAGCGCGGCATTGACCACGCTAAAAATTGCCGTGTTCGCGCCAATGCCTAGCGCGAGCATCAGAATCGCAACCAGTGTGAATCCCGGCGTCCTTATCAATGCCCGCGCGCCATAGCGCAAGTCCTGTAAAAGTGTTTGCATAAATCCTCTTGAAATGATGAATTCGGAATGATGAATGATGAATGATGAATGATGAATGATGAATGATGAATGATGAATGATGAGCCGGTTTGCTCTTCATTCATCATTCCGAATTCCGAATTCATCACTCACAACGAAGCGCCACCATCGGATCAACTTTTGTCGCGCGCCGCGCCGGAATCCAGCAGGCCAATAACGCTACCAACACCAACAAAGCCGCTACGCTGGCGTACGTAATGGGATCAGTCACACTGACTTCAAACAACAGGGTGCTCATCAACCGCGTCAGCCCCCAGGCTCCGACCAATCCAAGCAGCGTCCCGACAAAAGCCAGAAACATCCCTTGCTTCAACACCAGCCGCAGCACGGTTCCCTGCCCTGCGCCTAAAGCCAGCCGCACGCCGATTTCACGTGTGCGCTGGGCGACCGCATACGCCAGAACGCCGTAAATACCAATCGCCGCCAAAGCCATCGCCAATGCCGCAAATGCGCCCAGCAGGAAGGTATAAAAGCGTGGTTGCGCAACAGAATTTGAAACAAGTTGCTCCATCGTCAGAAAGCCGGTTGGGTCCAGCGCCGGATTAGCCGACTTGATGGCTTCGCGCACGCCTTGCGTCAGCGATTGCGGCGAAACCGCTGTGCGAATCATCAGATTGCTCCACTGAAACGGCGTCTGGGCAAAAGGCGTATAAATCGTCGCGTCGTTATCATCATCCAACCCAGAATACCGAACATCAGCGACAACGCCAACGATCTCGCGCCATTCATTCGATTGTTCGGAATTGATCAGTTGCAGCCGTTTGCCCAGCGCGCTTTCGTTTGGAAACAGGTTGCGCGCCATCGTCTGATTGATGATGACGGTTTTGGCGGCTTTATCATCATCGCGTTCCGTGAATTCGCGGCCTTCGCGCACAGGCGTTCCCAGCGCCCGGAAGTAATCGGGACTGACAGCAATGAAATAGGCAGACCGCGCGCCAGCGCTGGCGTCGGTTGCTCCTTGCACAGCAAAGCGGGTTGCGCGTTGCGCGGTTACAGGCGGCAAAGCGCTGCCTCCACTGGCAGCTTGAATGCCGGGCACTTGAGCGATGCGGCTAAGAACTTCGCGCACTGCCGATGCGCGCTGTAGTGAATCCCTGATTTCAACCAGCGGCAAATTGACGGTCAACAGATTTTCCGACTTAAACCCTGTATCCACATTCAACAGCCGATTGAAGCTTTTCAGCAACAACCCCGCGCCAACCAGCACGATCAAAGACAACGCGATTTCAACGACGACGAGGCTGCCGCGCAAACGATTTCCTTTGACGCTGCCAAATGCGCCGCGCCCGCCGCTTCTGAGCGTCTGATTCAAATTGCCGCGTGCCACTTGCCAAGCCGGAACCAGTCCGAAAATCAAACCGGTCAAGACAACAGCGCCCAGCGTAAACAGTAGCACTGGCGCGCTCAGGCGGACTTCGCTCAGCCGCGGAACATCGTCCGGGTTGAAACTGACCAGCGCATCCACACTCCAAACCGCCAGCAACAATCCTGCTGCGCCGCCCAGAATCGCCAGCAACAAACTTTCCGTCAGCAACTGGCGCAGCAATCGCCAGCGGCCTGCTCCCAAGCTGGCGCGAATCGCCAGTTCGCGTTCGCGCACAGCCATGCGCGCCAGCGTCAGGTTCGCGACATTGACACAGGCAATCAGCAACACAAATCCCACGGTTGCCAGCAACACCCACAACGCGCGGGTGATGTCGCCGACAATGCGTTGATACAAGGGCGTGAAGTTCAACCGGATGTTCGAATTGGTATCAGGATATTGCTGCTGCAATCGCTGCGAAATGGTATCCATCTCGGCTTGCATCTGCGGCAGACTGACGCCCGGTTTCAGGTGAGCGACCGTTCGGAAGATTCGGAACTGGCGGTTTTCCATCTGCTGCGGCGCTTCGGCCATCGCCGCGCCAATCGTGTTCCAGATTTTGAAATCGCGGCTGGGATATTGAAATTCGGGCTGCGTCACGCCGACGATGGTGTGCGGTTTTCCGTAAAGGCGAATCGTTTGGCCGATGACGTTCGGATCGCCGCTGAAATGGCTTTGCCAGAAATCGTGGCTGATGACAGCTAATTGCTGCCGATCTTCTTCCGGTTGCCAGAATCTTCCCAACGCAGGTTGCGTCAATTGCGGCAACAATTCCGGCGTGACAACTGCGCCACGAACCTGCGTGGTTTCATTGCCAAGCGTGACGTTGTACATATTCGATGCCCACAACGCCATCCAGTCAAAGCTCTGGTTGCTGTCTTTAATGTCGCGAAAATCCGGTGGCGAAACATTTGCGACGACAATGCGTCCGGCGTCTTTGTATGGCAGTGGTTTCAGCAAAACTCCGTACACGACGCTGAAAATTGCCGTGTTCGCGCCAATGCCCAGCGCCAGCGTGATGACGGCAGTCAGGGTGAAGCCGGGCTTCTTCATCAACATTCGCGCGCCGAAGCGCAGGTCTTGCCAGAGTGTCTGCATAGTTCCTCCTAAATGGTAGTCGGGAGCTTCCAACTAAGTTCGCCTACCGTCTGCTGTCTACTGACTACTCGTACCGAAGCGCGATCATTGGGTCCACCTTTGTTGCGCGACGCGCTGGAAGGTAACAGGCGATCAGCGCCACAATTGCCAGTAATGCCGCAACAAGCACGAACGTCATCGGGTCGGACGCGCCCACTTCAAACAGTAAACCTTTCATCAGTCGGGTTAGCGCCAGCGCGCCTGCAACTCCAATCGCCAAACCGAATGTCACCAACGCCATTCCCTGGCGCAAAACCAGCCGCAGGACATCGCTGAATTGCGCGCCGAGCGCCATTCGCACGCCGATTTCATGCGTTCGCTGCGCCACCAGATAGGAAAGAACGCTATAAATTCCAATGGCTGCTAGCAGCAATGCGGTCAGGGCGAAAAAGCCAACCAACCACAACATGAAGCGCCGGCCAGCGACGGCTGTCGCCGCAACAGTTTCCAGCATCTTCACCTCCGCCAACGGCAAATCCTTGTCTAACGCACGAACCTCGTTGCGCACGGCTTCAATTAACGCCGTCGGGCTGGCAGTGCTGCGTACAGCCAGAATTGTTTGGCGAGGCGCTTGCTGCATGGTGGCCCAATAAAACGCGGGAACCGCCGCAGCCGAAGTTGGAAAGTCTTTCACATCGCCGACAACGCCGACGATGTTGTACCAGTCTTTTTCCTGTGGTTGATTCGAAAAGGTGAAGCGTTTACCGACAGCGCTTTCTCCTGGCCAGTACAGTTCAGCCATACTGTGGTTGATCAGAACGACATTTGGCGAGTTCATGCCATCATTTGCAGTAAAAAAGCGTCCGGCTACCAGCGGCACGCCGATCGTGGAGAAATAATCAGATGAAACAAAATGATAGCGACCACCTGGTCCGTCATTTGGCGGGAAGGTTTTGCCTTCGATTGTGAACCCGGCATTTTCGTCGTAGCCCGTCCACGGCAGATCGGAAGTTAACCCTGCGGATTGGACTCCTGGCTGGGCCGCGATTTTTGCCAGCAACTGTTGCTGAAACGAAGTTACTTTTTCCGGAGTATCGTACCGAGCGCGCGGCAATTCCAAGCTGGAGGTCAAAACATTGGCAGGCGTAAAACCAGGATTGGTTTGATTCAGCTTCCAGAAGCTGCGAATCAGCAATCCTGCGCCAACCAGCAACACCAACGCCAGCGCAACTTCGACAACAACCAATATGTCGCGTAAACGGCGTTGCCGGTTGCTGGCGCCGCCACGTCCGCCTTCCTTGAGCAATTCGATCAAATTCACATTCCCAGCTTGAAGCGCAGGCGCCAAGCCAAACAAAAATCCGGTCAGAAGTGTCAACCCAAGCGTGAACAGCAAGATTCGTCCGTCCAGGCTGACGGCTTGCAGCCGGGGCAGTTGTTCAGGGCCGAGTAAACTGAGCGCATCAATCGCCCATTGCGCCAGCAGAATTCCGAGCGTGCTGCTGATCACTGCCAACAACAAACTTTCGGTCAGCAATTGCCGCACAATTCGGCCACGTCCAGCACCGACTGAAGTGCGTATTGCAATTTCTCGCTCGCGCGCTGTGGCTCTGGCCAGTAAGAGATTCGCGACATTCACACAGGCAATCAGCAAAACGAAAAATACCGCGCCGAACAACACCAGCAAGCTGGTGCGCGAATTCCCAACGATTTCGTCATGCAAAGACTTCGTGGTGATTCGCCAAGGCTGGTTCGTATTCGGGTACTGTTGCGCCAACCGCTCCGCGATCCCATTCAGATCGGCGTTGGCCTGTGCAATGGAAACACCCGGTTTCATTCGCCCGACAGCATTGCAAAAATGTGATCCTCGTCCGGATTTCGGTCCGACTTCCAGCGGCCCCCAGACATCCACGCTTTCACCGTGCGCAGTTGATCGGTAATCGCCTCCGACATGCTGCACGCCGGCAGGCATGATGCCCACAACTGTGTAAGGCCGGCCTGAAAGCAGGATGGATTTCCCGATGATGCTCGCATCGCTGTTAAACCGTCGCTCCCACAATTTATGGCTCAAAATCACGATCGAGCCATTTCCGGGCAATTCATCCTCGCGGCGAAATTCCCTGCCCAACAGCGGCTGCACACCCAACAATTCAAAGAATCCCGCCGTCACTCCTAACGCGGCCAGCCGTTCCGGACGGTTGTCTTGCGACAATTCCATGTCCTGCCGCGTATAAAGCGCCAATCCATCTAATGTGGTGTTCTGCGCACGGTAATCCTGGAAATTGCCGATGGCCATGGGGAATTTCGGCTGCGTTTCGCTGCGTTCGTAAATCCGCAGCAATTGTTCCGGAGCGCGGTACGGCAATGGTTTCAGCAGCACGCCATTCACAATGCTGAAAATCGCCGTGTTGGCTCCGATGCCAATTGCCAACGTCAAAATGGCAACCAGGGTAAACCCAGGGCTTTTCAGCAGCATTCGCACGCCGTAGCGCAAGTCTTGCAGTAGTGTTTGCATAAATACTTTCTCCTGAAATGATGAATTCATCATTCATAGCGAAGCGCAACCATCGGATCTGTGTTCGCCGCGCGCCGTGCTGGAATCAGGCAGGCGATCAACGCCACTGCCACCAGCAAGATTGCGGTCAACACAAACACCATCGGATTTGTGGCACTGACGCCGAACAGATACGTGGTCAGCAGGCGTGTTGCCCCCCAAGCCAGCAAACCACCGCAAGCGATGCCCAGCAAAACAACTGTCAGCCCTTGCCTGAGAACCATGCGCAGCACGGTTCCCTCCTGCGCGCCCAGCGCCAGCCGAATGCCCATTTCGCGACGGCGCTGCGTGACGGAATAAGACATCATTCCGTATAGCCCAATGCTGACCAGCAACAACGTCAACGCTCCAAAAAACGAAGTCAGTTGGGCGAAAAGTTTTTCCTGGGCAAAGGTTTTCGCGTTTTGCTCTGTTTGTGTGCGGAGGTTGGTGATGGGCAAAGCCCAATCAACTTGCGCAACGGCTCCGCGAATGGCAGCAGCAATCGCCGCAGGACTAGCTTCGGTGCGCACCAGAAAATTGGCTTCCCCGGCGGTGAATTTCGTTTCCTGTGCAACCGAAAAATAAGTCGTCGCCGGTGCTTCTTTGCGCAAATCGCCATACTTCACATCGCTGACTACGCCAACAACTTCCACTTCGCTTCCGGTCGCGTTTCGCCCCATGCCAATGCGTTTGCCGATGGGGTTTTCATCGCCAAACAGCTTTTTCGCCGCAGCTTGATTCAGCACTGCAACTTTGGGAGAAGAAGCATTGTCCTGCGGCCTAAGCGACCGGCCTGCCAGCACCTTGATTTGCAACGCTTCAAAAAAGTTTGGCCGCACATGATGAATCCACGAGCTAACTGCTTGATCGCGCCCCGCAACTTTTATTCGAGACCCAAACCCGCCGCCGCGATCAGCGGCATCAGCGAATGCGTTACCGAGCGCACGCCCGGCACGGCTTCAATGCGTTCGGAAATTTGCGCGTACAACTGGCTAACGTTTTCGTCCTTGTACCCATTCAATTCGGGCTGCACTTTGAACAGCAACAGATTTTCCTGCGCAATGCCCAGGTTGACCGATTCCAGGTTGCGAAGCGTGCGTAAAAACAGTCCTGCGCCGATCATCAGCGTCAGGGCAAATGAATAATGACAACCAAAAAAACATTTGTGAAGACGGTGTTTGCCTTTTGAGGAATGTTGGAATTAAAGTTAAGCCCCATT
>CAZXHW010000059.1:0-16473 GCA_964639915.1 uncultured Heliomicrobium sp. | reverse complement strand
CATACAGAAGCCGGTTACGCCCACACTGGTGACTTCCGGATTCGCGCGCAACGCATCAAGCACGATTTTTAAGGACGCAATGCCTTCTTCCGGCTTCAGTGCTGACATTAACTTGGCTGCTTCTTGGGCATCTTTGGTGATTATGCCGTTGTATAAGTCGGCGGCAACGGCGATGAAGCCCTCTTTGGCGTAACGTTGAGCAATATCCTCTATGTGTGGATTTAATCCCCACCATTCGTGAATGATGATCACGGCAGGAGCATTTGAAATGCCTTCTGGCTTGGCGGTAAAGGCGTTGACCTCTTTGCCATTGGCAGTAAATTTTGTTTTGTCTGTGACGATCCCGTCCATTCCAGTCTCTCCTTGCCTAATTTACAAAAGACGCGGCTACCGCATCGCCCTTTAGGGCTTCGGCACCAGAAAATATCTGTTCAATCCAAGCTTTTTGCTACTCTTTAGGGGAAATTTTTTGACCCGCGCAATATAGCTTGCAAGCTCTGAGCGGTGCAAGCAAAGCTTTTCATTCCAATGAAATCGGCACTATTCCAATGCTTGATTTAACAATGACTGGGCATGATAATCCGCCCCTGTTTTCCAACCGCAAAATCGTTTCAAGGAGTCTCGGCAAATATGTTTGAAAACATCCTGCTAGAACGGCGCGGGCGTGTCGCGCTAATCACCATCAATCGGCCTGATAAGCTGAATGCGCTGAACATCAAAACCCGCGAAGAACTGGCCAACGCGCTGGACGAGCTTCGCGCGGACGCCGAAATTCGTGTTGTGGTGTTAACCGGCGCGGGGGAAAAAGCCTTTGTTGCCGGAGCCGACATTAATGAGTTTGCCGGACGCACAGCCGTCGAGCAGCGGGCCGTGATGAAAGCCCGAAACATTTTCGTCACCGCCGAAGAATTCCCCAAACCGCTGATTGCGATGATCAATGGTTTTTGCCTGGGAGGTGGCTGCGAACTGGCGCTTTCCTGCGATATTTGCATTGCCAGTGAAAAAGCGCGCTTCGGCCAGCCGGAAATCAATTTGGGCATTATTCCCGGCGGCGGTGGAACACAGCGACTGACTCGATTGGTTGGCGAAGGCAAAGCTATGCAGATGATTTTGACCGGCGACATGATTGATGCGCAGGAAGCGTTGCGGCTTGGCTTGGTCAACGAAATTCATCCGCTTGCCGACCTGGAAGCGAAGACGATGGAATTGGCCAGCAAAATCGCTGAAAAAAGCCCGGTTGCCCTGGCAATGGCGAAGACCGCTGTAAAAGCTGCCGCGCGAACGACATTGCGCGCCGGATTGGATCAGGAAATTGACCTGTTCGCGCTTTGTTTTTCCAGCGAAGATAAAGAAGAAGGGGTGCGGGCTTTTCTGGAAAAACGCAAACCTGAATTCAAAGGCCGGTAGGCTTGTAGCCGGAACCTTTCGAGCCTTAAGAAACCAATTTGTGACAGCCCACGACTCAGGCGGAGTCGGAAAAGCCTTCCATAAACTGCTAAAACCTCTATGGCCTGTCACAAATTGGCGGAACGCCAATTGCCGTAAAGCCCTTTGCCTGATGTTCCAGGCAGTTCAAAAATGAAAAAAATCATCTTTGCGCGGCACGTCCGACTCCAAGCGAAAGCCCGCAACAGAAATCAAAATTTGCAGGAGTAATCAAAATCTATGTTCAAGAGCCGAGTTTTCAAGCTGACTGTGATTGTGATGGCATTTGCCATTGCCGGATTAACTGTTCACGCGCGCCCGGATTATTTGAAGCAGTACGCCGCCGATCCTCTCTCAAAGCCTGAGCTACGAAATTGCGCCTTGTGCCACGTAAATCCAGCAGGCGGAGGACCTCGCAATGATTTTGGCAAAGCATTTGCCGCCGCGGGCCTAGAATTTACCGCCGAGCTTCGACAGAAATTTCCGCAGAATTTCCGAACTGCTCAGGACGCTCAGCCCCCGGTCAGTTTTATTTCCGCCGACGAAGCTGTCGTGGAAATGAATGGCAAAAAGTTTGTCATCAACACCAGAACCAAAACCGTTAAGGAAATGACCGCGGCTGACAAAGCGCCGACACAGGTTGCTGTCGTTCCAGCGCAGACTGTGGAAAAGCGCGACACACCGTCGAATGTCTATCGCCCGGCGGATGTTCGGGTGATCAATTTGCCGACAGCCATGCCCATTGAAAAAGGCTCGCTATGGACAGACTTCACACATCGGTTTCCTTTTGGCGAACCGACCAATTCTTCCGAGTTGTTTGGCTTAGACTCGATTGCCATGCCTTCGTTTGGTTTCATTTACGGCATCACGGACCGGATTCACGTTGGCGCATATCGCTCGCCATCTGGCTTGGGACGTCCAATTCAGCTTTCTGTCGGAGCCACATTATTCAACGAACAAAAAGGCGATCCGATTTCATTGGAGGCGCGCGTTGGATTGGAAGGCCGCGACAATTTCAAGCGCAACTTCACCACCAGCTTTGATTTGACGCTTGCTCGCAGCATTACGCGTCATGCGCAGATTTACTTTGTGCCAACGATTTCCGTAGGAGATCGTCCGATTGGCTTTGCGCCACAGCAGAACCTGCCGGGCGAAACCGCTGTTGCTCTTGGGACGGGGTTGTCAGTCAATGTGCGTCCAACAGTGGCGTTGATGGCGGAAGCGAATATGCGCGTCAATGAAGATTCGCGCTATGTTTCGGAATTTACAGGCATTCATCGTCCGGTGTTTGGATTTGCGATTCAGAAAGTCAGTGAATCGCGTCGGCATTCGTTCACGCTGAGTTTCACCAACGGTCACGGAACCACGATGGCGCAGCGTTCCATGACGCGCGGTTTGGTGGGAGCTGACGATGGCTGGAATGGACTGACAATTGGGTTCAATCTGTCGCGCCGGTTATTTTAATTCCGGGATCAGGCAGAAAAAAGAAGGGCAGGTCGTTTTTGGCGACCTGCCCTTTAGTGTTCTCAGTGAGGTGTAACTTGTTTTAGTCTTTAATCGTGGACATTGGTTTCCGGTCTCGTCGCGGTTTGTAGACAGGTAAAACTACGCGGCTAATTCCAGACTTGGCTGGTTCGATGCTTCGAATTTGTCAGGAATCAGGTCGCCAGTGAAAACTTCCACTCCCGCTTTGATCATGCAAATGATCGGGAGCAGGTCCAACGCCACCGCTAAACTGCCCAAAACGTAACCTTTACGACGCAAAACGGTTGGCGCTGCCGCAATCACAAATGCATAGCCGACAATCGGCGCAATTTTTAGCGCTCTCCACAAAACGTCTCCTGCTTTTTGACTGAATGTTTGCATCACTATCACTCCTTGAATTTCTTATTTTAGTTTTGATTTTTAGGGGTAGGAGCATCGGACGCCAAGTGTTCAGCAACCAGAGTGCCAGAAATGGCTTGGCAGCGAGAAACTCTGGAAAAATTTCTTATGGGCCAAAAGTGTTATGGCCACCTTAAATCTTCAATCCATAATGGGGCTGCGTTCTCAGATTGAGATTGAGGCTGTATACTGCCCGCCTTATTTCGACAGGACTATTTCAGAAGTTTATCGGGTGCAAATTTTAAGGAGAGAGCAACCATTATGCGACTGTTGCCCAAAGAAGAAAAATATTTCGACATGTTCAACAACCTAGCCTCGCAAGTGAACGAAGGTGCCAAGTTGTTGCAAAAATTGTTTGCAGATTTTGATAACCGCGTCGCTTACGCCGAAGAAATCAAAATGCTGGAAAATAAATGTGACGATATCACCCACGACATTGTCAAAAAGCTCAACCAGACCTTTATCACGCCGATTGACCGCGAAGACATTCACGCGCTGGCCAGTGGGTTGGATGACGTCATTGACGCCATCGAATACACCTCTAAACGCATCATTTTGTACCACGTGCCACAATCAACCGAACATGCGCGAAAGATGACTGATGTGCTGGTCCGCCTGACCGTCAAACTGAAAGACGCTGTGGGCGGTTTAAGCAACAATAGCCAACAAGTGTTGGCCGATTGTGTGGACATACACACGCTGGAAAGCGAAGGCGATGTTTATCACCACCAAGCTGTTGAAAAGCTCTTCGCTGAAGAAAAAGACCCAATCACCATCATCAAGATGAAAGAGATTTACGAGAAGATGGAGCGGATGATTGATAAGTGCGAGGATGCCGCAAACGTTTTAGAAGCCATCGTGCTGAAGAACGCTTGAAAGACGTTTCACCGGTTCACCGAATCACAAACCCAAATCTTAGCCGTAGATTCTCATAAGAGGTATGTATGGACAGTACTTTTGTGCTTGTCGCCTTTATCGTAGTGCTGGCTTTAGCTTTCGATTACACCAACGGATTTCATGACGCCGCCAATTCTATTGCCACAGTGGTTTCCACAAGAGTTCTGACGCCAGGAAAGGCAGTATTGCTGGCGGCTTTCTTTAATTTCGTCGCTTTTTTCGTTGGAACTCATGCTGTGGCAAAGACCGTTTCCAGCGGGCTGGTTGACGCAAAGCAAATAAATGAATGGGTAGTGCTCTCTGGTTTGGTTGGCGCAGTTTCCTGGAATTTGATTACCTGGTATCTCGGTCTGCCAACCAGTTCCTCACATGCGTTGATTGGCGGTTACGCAGGAGCCGCAATTGCTAAATCAGGTTTTCAAGTTCTGATCTTTGATGCAAAGTGGCCCAAGGGCTGGTTCGGGACATTGTCGTTCATCGTTATTTCACCCGCCGTCGGACTGTTGGCCGGAATGGCCTTAATGATTTCAGTTTTTTGGCTTTTCCGCCGGGTTGCTCCGTCGCGGGTAGACAAGTATTTCCGCTTTATGCAGTTGGTTTCGTCGTCGCTCTTCAGTTTGTCGCATGGCACGAACGACGCGCAAAAAACAATGGGGATAATTATGGCGGCGCTTGTCGCTGGCGGATATCTGGACCCGAAATCAGATATTCCAACCTGGGTGGGATTATCTGCGTTTTTGGCCATTGGGTTGGGAACAATGTCTGGCGGCTGGCGCATTGTGAAAACTATGGTGTCAAAAATAACCAAGCTGAAACCCGTCGGTGGATTTTGTGCTGAGACTGGCGGCGCAGGCGCAATTTTTCTGGCTTCGCATTACGGCATTCCGGTTTCGACGACTCACACAATCACCGGTGCAATTGTCGGTGTAGGCGCGACTCAGCGACTGTCGGCTGTACGCTGGGGCGTTGCGGGCAGAATCGTCTGGGCTTGGATTATCACGATCCCGGCGGCTGCGGCGATTGCTGCGCTGATGTACGGTCTGATTTCTATCTTCAGATAACGCGAAAAAGCAGCGGTTGCTATCGGTTCCCAAACTGATTCGGATAGATTTTCTGATAAGCCAGGTAATAGCTCGTCACTTTGTAAACATAATCCTTGGTCTGGCTTTTCAACACTTCCACTACGAATCTATCAAGCTCTGGGCTTCCGGCTCGCGCAATCCAGCGGCGAACGGAATCTTCGCTGCCGTTGTACGCCGCGGCCACAGCCTGAGGCGAGCGGAATTCATCAAACAGATTTTTTAGGTATTGCGATCCGAACAGGACGGCGGTGTCAGGGATATAAAGGTCGTCTTGCTCAAAATCGCGCAACCGCAATTGAGCAGCTATCTGATCTGCGGTTGATGAGATGAATTGCATCAATCCTCTCGCGGCCGCATAACTTTTCACGCGTGGATTGTAGCTGCTTTCCTGCCGGGCGATGGAAAGTACGAATCGTGGATCTACATTTCGCGGTCCGGCATGCCGAGCCAGGGAATCCCGAAAAGGCATTGGATACATAACTTCGGCAGTTTCACGCGGCAACAGTTCCAAGCGGTAATCTTCGGGCAATGCGCTTAACAGAGGTTCGCCAAAATCATAACTGCGTTTGGCGCATTCGCCGCGTGAACAGTAATAAGCGATTGTCGCTCTGCTCGCCGGAGTTTCCGCCAGTTCCGACGCTCCTTCATCGAACAATCCCAAAAAAAGCAATTCGCTCGCAATCGTCTGATGACTTGTTCCTATTGCTGCTGCATCGCCGGTTCCGAGCACTGCATTTCGTCCGGAAGACGTGTACGAAATTGCCGGAGCCTGGTAACCGCGCAATTTGGGGTAAACGGATTTCAAAATCGCAAACATTTCGTTGCGTATCACTTCGTCGGTTGAAAGCCGTAAGACTTGATTTGCAGCATTCTTTGCCGCTGCTGCATTGCCTTGCGAATTGGCACGAGCCAGATTCAAAAACTTTTCTCGCTGAGAACTGATCAGGCTTTTTGTCCGCAGATTTTGCTCCAGGTCGCGCATGCGCTCGCTTGCTCGCCAGCCGTAATAGCCTGATGCTCCGGCGCGAACTTCATAAATGGCTAAATATTCGTTGATTGCTTCGTCATATCGCCCCAGCTTTTCCAAACAATAAGCACGCATGAACGCAACTTCGGGCAAATTGGTGGAAGCAACCAGCCCGCGCAAACTCAGATTTCTGGTTTTCAACGAAGTGAACTCCGCCAGCGCCGCCTGATAATTTCCCTGGCTAAGCCGGATCAGTGCCTGTTTGAACTGCGAACTTACCGAAGCAAACGGATCACTGAGTGCCATTCCGCGCGCCGTCCACTTCAGCGCTTCGTCATTCAGCCGGGCCGTCCGTAGAGTGTCAATCGCGTTCAAGTGTGCGTAGCCGATGTATTCGCTTTTCGGGTACGCGCGCAAAAACTCTTCATATCGGGCAATCGCGCCAGCGGTGTTTCCCTGGTATTGGCGGCAATGGCCGACGTAATAAAATCCCTGCTCGCCGTCCGGCGTAGCCGGGAATTCCTTGCCGACCTGTTCGTACCACTTTGCGGCTTCGGTGAAATTGTCTTCCAGAAAATAGCCGCGTCCCAGATTGAACAGCGCTTCGGAACGTTTCGTGCTGCCTGAAAACTGCGTGACCACGGCCAGCCAATGTTTCCGAGCATCGGCAAAGTAACGATTGAATTGATAGATTCGCGCGCGGCGCAAATGAACTTCCTCGCTTAGCAGCGCGTTTGCGGATTCGTCCAGGCGATCCAGCCCCAAGGCCGCTCGCAGCGAAACGTCATCCTGGGAATTTCCGTTCATCGCCGATTCAAATGTCGCCCGCGCCGCATCACGTTGACGTGCGGCAGCCTGCGCTTCGCCGATTAAAGCAAGGTATTCGCGTCGCGCAGGAACGCTTCTCAGCAAATTGACAACCGTTGCATACTGCCCGGATTTGAAATAGCTTTCGGCCAGCCGCGTCACCGCACGATCTCGCCACAAATGATCGCTAAACTGATTGAGCATCTTTAGCAGCAATCGCTGCTCTTCTTTTGGGTTTCCGGCTGCGCGGGCGATTTCCGCCTGATGCAATAACGCATACCCCGACAACGGCGAATTCCGTGCGATAACCGATTGCAGAGCCTGATTGGCCTCAGCGTTGGCATCTCTGCGCATCAGCAATCGCGCCAACAAATAATCGTAGTTGTTTTTGGCAAAGACTTCCGGCGAAGCATTCAACATTTCGCGCAACAGGCTTTCCGCTCCACGCGCGTCGTCGCGGTCTAGCGCAGTTCGAAGTTGCTGGTGTTGTGAGGTTTTGATTTGCGCCTTCGAACTAGCGCAAAGCAACAGAAGGCAGGCAATCGTCAAACAAATTCTTTTCATGCAGAATGGAAATTTCTATTTCAGGCTGTGAGTTGTTCTTTCATTTTACTCGACTGGTTTTTCGCTTGATGAAATCCATCATTACAAATTCGCCCAGGTTCATACTGGTGGTGAAGTACGCCTTACCGTGAGCGATTTCGGTCATCTGTTTGACGAATTCGACCAGGTAATAATCGTCCGTCAGCATGAACGTATTGACGATGATTCCGGATTTTCGGCAGGCAGCGACTTCGGCCAAAGTCGCTTCGGTGATCATCGGGTCCAGTCCCATCGAGTTTTTATACAGCCTACGGCCGCCTTCTCCTTTCTTTTTTGCTGTGTGCGGATGGCGGCCAAAATCTTCGTCCACAAACAGCGCCGAAGGTTTGCCGTCGGTAATCATAATGATCTGGCGCATGTCTTTGCGCTGCGCCATCAAAAGTCGTCGAGCCAGTTTCAGGCCTTCGCAAGTATTTGTGTGGTACGGGCCAACTTGCACGCTGGCCAGTTTGGAAAGCGGAACTTCCTCGGCGGAATCGTGAAACAGAACCAGTTTCAGCGAATCACCCGGATATTGCGTGCGGATTAAATGCGACAGCGCCAGCGTGACTCGTTTGGCTGGCGTGAAGCGATCTTCGCCGTACAAAATCATCGAATGTGAACAATCCAGCATCAGCACCGTCGCGCAAGACGACTGATATTCCGACTGATGCACCATCAAATCCTTGTATTCCAGGTTCAGCGGCACGCCCAAGCCTTCGCGGCCAATCGCGTTCATCAAGGTTGCGGTCACATCCAGATTCAGCGAATCGCCGAATTCGTACGGCTTGGACGATTCGTAAGCCTCGACGCCGGTTGAAAGATACTTGGTGTCATGGCGGCCGAGAGCCGATTTGCCTACGCCGGACATCAGGTTTTTCAATGTTTTGTAGCCGAGAAAATCTATGCCTTTGTCTGTGACTTCAAATTTGATGTTCGGCTTGTTGAATTCGCCGGTCTCACCCTTTCCGGTCTGAGGTTGTTGTTTGGCGCGTTCCCCCTGGCCATTGCCGAACATTCCATCAATCGCTTCCTGATCGCCTTGCGCGGCCAGATAGCCTTCCTGAAGCAATCGTTGAATCAATTTATCAATCAATTCGTCCAGCCGATGATCGCGCGCATTGCCTTGTTCGTCGAAAAGCTGCTTGTATTGCTTTTCATCAAGTAAGCCTGAATCGCGCAAAGCCTGTTTGATTGCTTGCCGCAATTGTTCCAGTGCGTCTTGTGGGTCAACTTTGTCAAAGTCGTCATCATCCCAGCCATTCTGCCAGCGGCGAGACTGATTGCGGAACTGATCCTCAAACCCGCTGCGCAGCAGGTGATCGGTCAGAGCCTCCATCAATTCTTCCAAACTGATGTCATCCCAACTTTGTCCCGTCCATTTTGAATATTTGGTGAAGCGCATTGTTTTATACCTCTGCCTGAGCTTATCACCGACGCGGCGATTTTCGCGACCATGGATGTTTCTTACACTTTGTTTTCTTCGAAGCGATGTGGTGAATTATAGCCATGACGCTTGATGAAAAGCTCAATAATCTGCCGCTGCAACCTGGCGTGTACATCCACAAAAACGTCAAGGGGCACATTATTTACGTCGGCAAGGCGAAAAACCTGCGCAATCGAGTGCGGCAGTATTTTCAAAGCTCGCGTGCGATGGACGCCAAAACGCAGGAGCTATGTTCGCGCATTGCCGATGTCGAATTCATCGTTACGGACACAGAAGTTGAAGCATTGGTGCTGGAATCAAACCTGATCAAACAGCACAAACCCCGCTACAACGTGATGCTGAAGGACGATAAGTCGTATCCGCATCTGAAACTGACGATTGCCGAAGAATTCCCGCGCATTTTCAAAACGCGTCAGGTGGAAAAAGACGGTTCGGCTTATTTTGGCCCTTACCTGCCCGCGTCACTGGCCGACAAAACAGTCAGCTTGATCAATCGTGAATTCCAGATGCGAACCTGTTCGGACGAGGTGTTTGAAATCTACAAACGCGCCAAGCGGCCTTGCATGGAGTTTCAGATCAAACGCTGCGCTGCGCCCTGCCAAAAAGACCTGTGCAAGCCTGATGTGTATCGCGAAACCGTCAACGACGTTTTGCTGTTGCTTGACGGCAAAGACAAGGAGCTGGCTGCACGATTAGAAGAGCGAATGCTGAAAGCAGCGGATGACATGCGCTTCGAGCAGGCGGCGAAATACCGCGATTTGCTGCGGACGGTCAGAGCGCTCAGCGAAAACCAGAAGATGATGGGCGATACCGAACTCGATATTGATATTTTCGGCTATTACCGCGACGGCAGTCAGTTAGCGCTGCAGCTTTTCACGATGCGCGAAGGCCGGATCATTGGGCGGCGCGAATTTTACTGGGAAGACATTCCGGTGGACGGTTTCAACCCCAGCGAATTCCTGGGCGAAGTGCTGGGGCAGTATTACACCATTGGCAATTACATCCCGCTGGAAATTCACGTGCCGGTGGATTGGGAAGACCGTGAGTTGCTGGAACAGGCGTTGACGGAAAAGCGCGGACGTAGAGTTCGCATCCTTGATCCGCAGCGCGGCCAGAAACGCGAAATGATTGATCTGGTCGAAAAGAACGCCAAGATCGGCTTTGACCAGCGCTTCCGGGTCATTAAACCCGACTGGTCGAAAGTGCTGATTGAATTGCAGGAATTGCTGGGATTGCCAACCGTGCCGCATCGAATCGAATCGTTTGATATTTCAAACATCCAGGGTTCGGAAAACGTCGCCGGAATGGTGGTTTGCGAAGGCGGCGAAATGAAAAAATCGGACTATCGCAAGTTCGTCATCAGATCAGTTGAAGGCGCGAACGATTTCGCTTCAATGTGCGAAGCGGTTGGGCGTCGCTATTCCCGGATATTGAAAGAAGGAAAATCGCTGCCCGATCTGGTTTTCATTGATGGGGGCAAAGGACAATTGTCTGCAGCGGCAACGGCAATGCATGAACTGGGCCTGGCCGATTTGCCGCTGGTTGGCATTGTCAAACCGCGCGGCAAGCACGAAGACATCAGCCATTTGCTGGTTAAGGGCAGGGAAGACGAACCGGTATTTTTGGAAAAGAATTCGCTGGTGATGCGATTGGTCAGAATCATTCGCGACGAAACCCACCGTTTTGCCGTCAGTTACCACCGTCAGCGCCGATCAATGCGGGATTTCACCTCGGAGTTGACATCCATCCCCGGCGTCGGCGAAAAACTGAAAGACAGGTTATTGAGAAATTTCGGCAGTCTGAAACGCGTCAGCGAAGCCAGTTATGAAGAACTGAAGCCGTTTGTCGGCGAACGACAAGCTGAAAGAATCCTGGAACATTTCCGCCAGCAACACGAAGACGAATAGAGTTCGATCAAACGAACCGCAATCTATCAACCAAACTAGAACAAGACAGCACTTGGACAGACAGAATACATAGACAGGATTTACAAGATTGACCAGGATTGATTTCAGTTTGAATCCTCCTTGTTCTTGATCTTGCTAAATCCTGTAAATCCTGTCGAAAATTTCGGAATTGGCCAGCGTTGTAACCGCAAGCGTCCAGGAGGCGTCTGTTAAATTGCTTCCCAATCGTTTTCTTCAAATCTTACTGATATGTGGATAGTCAAACTTGCTTTACGCCGTCCGTACACGTTTGTCGTCGCGGCTTTGCTGATCGCTATTTTGGGCGGGGTGACGATTCGCCGTATGTCCACGGATATCTTTCCGGAAATTGATATTCCGGTGGTGTCTGTCATTTGGGCATACAACGGCGTTTCGGCTGATGAAATGGAAAAACGCATCGTCACATCCAGCGAGCGCGGATTGACGACAACCGTCAACGACATTGAACACATTGAATCGCAATCGCTGAACGGCGTCAGTGTCATCAAAGTCTTCTTTCACCCCGGCGCGAAAATCGAAGCCGCAGTGGCGCAAATTGGCGCGATGTCGCAATCGGTCATGCGTGTTTTGCCGCCGGGCATTACTGCGCCCTTTATTGTCCGGTACAACGTTTCGAACGTGCCCATCCTGCAAGCCAGCATCAGCAGCGATTCGCTGAACGAACAGCAGCTTTTCGATTACGGGCAAAACTTCATCCGCACGCAATTGGCGACCGTGCAAGGCGCTTCCTTGCCGCTGCCGTATGGCGGCAAACCTCGGCAGATCATGGTGGATATTGACCCCCAGGCGCTTTATGCCAATGGATTGTCAGCTTCAGACATCAGTGCAGCGATCAATGCGCAAAATCTGATTTTGCCTGCCGGAACGGCCAAGTTGGGTGAGCGCGAATACAACGTACGTTTGAACAGCAGTACAGACACTGTGGCTGCCCTCAACGATTTGCCGATCAAACAAGTTGGTGGCGCAACCATTTATATTCGCGATGTGGCGCAGGTGCGCGACGGTTCCCAGGTGCAAACCAATATTGTTCGGCAAAATGGACGCCGTTCGGCTTTGCTGACTGTGCTGAAAAGCAGCGGCGCTTCGACGCTGGACATTGTCGAACGTGTCAAACAGGCGCTGCCAAAAATCCTGTCAACGCTGCCGAAAGAGCTGAACGTCAATTTGCTATTTGACCAGTCGGTCTTTGTGCGCGCAGCCATCAACGGTGTGCTGTTTGAAGCCATCATTGCCGCCTGCCTGACTGCCGCAATGATTCTGCTGTTTTTGGGAAGCTGGCGCTCGACGTTGATCGTGACGGTTTCGATTCCGCTTTCGATCCTGTGTTCACTGATTCTGATGAGTTTGCTGGGGCAAACGCTGAATGTGATGACGCTGGGCGGACTGGCCTTGGCGGTAGGAATTCTGGTGGATGATGCGACGGTCGAAATCGAAAACATTCACCGCAATCTGGCGCAGGGAAAACCCTTACGCCAGGCGATTCTGGACGGCGCACAGCAAATTGCTACGCCTGCATTTGTTTCGACCTTGGCCATCTGCATCGTGTTTGTGCCAGTGGTTTTTCTGAGCGGGGCAGCAAAATCGTTATTTACGCCGCTGGCAATGGCGGTGGTGTTTGCGATGATGGCTTCGTATTTATTGTCGCGAACGTTGATTCCGACGATGGTTCTGTACCTGTTGCGCGACGAAGCCAAGCTCTATCAAGCCGAAGGGGAACACGCTTCCGGCAAAGGATGGATTTGGGGCATTCATAACCGGTTTGAAAACTTTTTCGAACGCTGCCGCGATATTTACAGCAACTGGCTACGTCTGGCGCTTCAGCACCGCCGAGCGGTCATCATCGGCTTTCTACTTTTCTGCGTCGGATCGTTTTCGTTTTTGCCGTTTATCGGCGAGAACTTTTTCCCGGCGGTGGATGCCGGGCAATTTCGCTTGCACGTGCGCGCTCCGGCTGGGACGCGGCTGGAAGAAACCGAGCGTATTTTTGGCCAAGTCGAAGACGCCATTCGCAAAATCATCCCTAACGAAGAGCTGGGGCTGATTTTGGACAATATTGGCTTGCCTTCGGTCGGCATCAATCTGGCGTATTCAGACAGCGCAACTGTGGGATCATCCGACGGCGAAATCCTGGTTTCGCTGAAAGAAGACCATCAGCCCACGCCGGAATACGTCAAACAATTACGGCGAGATTTGAAAGCGCAATTTCCCCAACTGACGTTTTTCTTTCAACCGGCAGACATCGTCAGCCAGATTCTGAACTTCGGTTTGCCCGCGCCGATTGACGTGCAACTGATTGGACGCGACCAGAAAGGGAATTACGAAATCGCCAAGCAGATGGTGGAACGCATTGCGCGCATTCCGGGGGCTGCAGATGTCCATTTGCATCAGGTAATGGACGCGCCGGAATTGCGAATCAACGTTGATCGCACGAAAGCCGAACAAGCCGGGCTGTCGCAACGCGATGTTGCCGGAACGCTGCTAACCAGCTTGAGTTCCAGTGGCCAGACGGCTCCGAATTTCTGGCTGAATCCGGAAAACGGTGTCAGCTATTTTGTTGCTGTTCAGACGCCGCAATACAAAATGGATTCGCTGGATGCGATTCAAAGTACGCCAGTTACGGGTGGGGACGCCACTACGCCGCAATTGCTGAGCAATCTGGCTTCGGTGGAACGTCGCACCACGACTGCGGTCGTCAACCACTACAACGTGCAACCACTGTTCGACATTTATGCAAACGTCCAAGGCCGTGATCTGGGCGGCGTAGCGCGAGACATTGATCGTGTGATGGCAGAGTTTCAGTCCAAGATACCGCGCGGCAGTTCGCTAGTTATGCGCGGCCAGGTCGAAAACATGCGGTCGTCATTTTTCGGCCTTGGCTTCGGACTTCTGTTTGCGATTCTGCTGGTTTACTTTTTGATGGTCGTCAATTTCCAGTCGTGGCTGGATCCATTCATCATCCTGATGGCTTTGCCCGGAGCATTGGCGGGAATTCTGTGGATGCTGTTTGTCACGCAAACCACCATAAGCGTGCCTAGTTTGATGGGCGCGATTATGTGTGTCGGCGTCGCCACTGCGAACAGCATTTTGCTGGTGACCTTTGCCAACGAACAGCGGCAACAAGGCCAGGATGCCATCAGCGCGGCTTTATCGGCGGGCTTTACCCGTCTGCGTCCGGTGATCATGACCGCCCTGGCGATGATGATCGGCATGTTGCCAATGGCGTTGGGGTTCGGTGAAGGCGGTGAACAGAACGCGCCGCTTGGCCGTGCGGTGATTGGCGGATTGCTGATTGCCACCTTCGCCACATTGTTTTTTGTGCCTGTGGTTTACAGCGTGTTGCGCCGGAAACCTGTGGTCAAAGTGGAAGAGAATTATTCTGATGATTCGACTGCGCCTTCATCTTTTGGCTTGGCGCAGCAACTTAGAGAAGGAGAAAGTTCATGAGCCTCGGCTCGTCAAATGTCACGAAGGTAAACCCGGAAAGCAAGTTGGGAATTTCACCACCACCTTTAAAAACGCCGTTTGTTGCTGCCGGCTTTCTGCTGGTGGTATTGCTGGTCATCGGTGTTGTGCCACGATTGAAGCGGAATTCCGAACTGGCAGCAGCAGCGCAACAGCAAGAGCACGCAACGCCGTTGGTTGAAACGATTGCCGCGCGTCAGTCCGAAGCGACCAACGAATTAGTGCTCCCTGCGACGACGCAGGCCATTCAAGAAATCATCGTTGCTGCGCGCACCAGCGGATATGTGCGCCGTTGGCTGGTCGGAATCGGCCAGCCTGTAAAAGCGGGTCAGTTGCTGGCTGAAATTGATGTGCCTGAAACCAATCACTTGTTGCGGGAAGCCCAGCAGGAAATCGCTGAAGCAAACCAAACCGTCGCGCAAGGAAGAGCCGAACTGGCGCAAGCACAAGCCAGTTTGGAACAGGCTGAAGCGCAATTGAAACAAGCACGCACGAACCTTGAACTGGCCCGCATTAATCTGTCGCGGTCAAAAACGTTGGCAGCGCAAGGCGTGGTAGCGCAACAGGATACAGACGACAAACAGGCGACTTTTGACGCGCGTCAGGCAGATTTCGAAGCCGCCCAAGCCGCCGTGCGATCCCACCAATCTGCCGTCAAAGCTCAGCAGGCAAGCATTGACGCCCGTGTGTCTACTTCTAGTGCGCGCCAATCCAATGCGGAACGCTTTGCCGATATTCAGTCGTTTCAAAAAGTCGTTGCGCCGTTTGATGGCATCGTCACGGCTCGGTACGTCGAGGTCGGCACGCTGATCACTCCAAGTGGGGGAACTGCCACTTCGCCGGGTTTGTATCGGGTTTCGCGGCTGGACACGGTTCGCGTGTTTGTGAATGTACCGCAAACATTTGCGCCTGCTGTGAAGGCGGGGCTGGAAACCGAAGTTGTCGTCAAAGAACTTGCTCCGCGAAAGTACACGGGCAAAGTCCTGGGCACGACGAATTCGATTGATACGGCTTCGCGGACGATGCTGGCTGAAATCCGCGTTCCTAATGCTGACCATCAGTTTCTGCCGGGAATGTACGCCCAGGTCAAATTCACCTTGCCGACCACCAGACAGTCCGTTTTGATTCCCGCTGGAGCATTGGTCGTGAACGACGCAGGCACTCAGGTCATCGTCGTGCGCGCGGATCAAACCGTCCATTATCAACCAATCGAAATTGGACGCGACTTTGGCAAGGAAGTCGAAATCGTGGCGGGCCTGGATGGCAGCGAAGCAATTATCGGCACACCGTCCGACGCTCTGCACGAAGGCATGCGCGTACAGGTGTCGCACCCAAAGAAATGAAAACCGCCTACGCAATCGAGCTTATTTCTGCATCGAGCTTATTTCTGCTTCTGCATCTGTTCCAGCACAGCGCCCAGTCGTTTAATCTCTTCGCCGTAACGCGCCCAATCGCCTTCGCGCTGCGCCTGGATTGCGCGGTCGTATAGCTGTTTGGCTTGGGTGGCCAAACCTTGTGGATCGGAGGCCGGAGTTGTAGGAGGCCCGCCAGGTAGCGCGTTTGCCGCCGCCTTTCCGTCGGATTGTTGAGCGGCAGGCGCTTCGTTGCCAAAGATGCGGGCCAGACTTGCTTCCAGAGTTTCTTCCATCGCAATTTTGTTTTCGGCGACGACGATGACGCGCTTCAGTTCGGGGATATTTCCGGATTCCGCGCGCAGGTACAACGGCTGAATGTAAAGCAACGATTCCTTGATCGGAATCACCAGCAAAGTTCCGTGCGTTACCCGCGATCCGCGCTGATCCCACAGTGAAAGCTGGCGAGAAATTTCCGCATCCTGGCTGATCCTGGCCATGATCTGTTTCGGGCCGTAAACCAGTTTCTGTTTGGGAAATCGGTACACGCGCAATTTTCCGTAACTGTCTCCATCGGAACGCGCCACCATCCACGAAGCCAGATTGTCTTTGCTGCGTGGCG
>CAZXHW010000058.1:2864-16514 GCA_964639915.1 uncultured Heliomicrobium sp. | reverse complement strand
CGCGATCATGCAGGTTATGTGGCAGCGGTAAAGGCTGCGGTTGAACGGTTGTCGCAGCAAAAATTCCTGCTGTCTGCTGATGCGGAGCGACTGATTCGTGAAGCTGAGGCCAGTAACGTCTTACGTTAATGGCGGCAATAGGAACGCATTAGGATATAAAAAACAGAAAGCCCGCCAACTACTTAGGTTGGCGGGCTGTTTCATCCCAGCGTTGTTTGAAATTTGATTTAGTTTCCTGGCGGCTTGTCACCCTGTTTGCGAAGCGTTGGGCGTTCTTTTGGTTCGGCAGTTTCCGTAGAACTGCCGTCAGAATTTTCACCGGGCGCTCCCGGCTGGCGGCGTTTCAACGTTGGGCGCTTGCTATCTGCTTCGGTAACTCCGCCGCGTCCGCCTGTTGCGCGCGCATTGGTGATTGAAATCAAACGATTTTTGACTTGTTGGAATTCCGAAGTACTAATCGTGTATTCGCTGCGGTCCGGGAAACGGGCAATCAGCGCATTCACTTTTTCGATGCGGTCACCAACCACTGGATGTGTGCTGAAGATTTTGTTGATCGTGCCCGGCTTTTTCTTTTCCTGAGCTTGCAGCTTTTCAAAGAAAGTTGCCATCGCGTGCGGGTCATACCCTGTTGCCCAAAGATACTGCACGCCTAACATATCGGCTTCATATTCTGCGCTGCGATTGAATTTCAAAAAGCCAACCGGAATGAAGATTTGGGCGGCTTGACGAGCGCCAAAACCTCCCCATCCACCAAGGAAAATTAACGGCAATGTGCTCCAGTTGACGATTTCCCCTTTCGACGCTTGCTCGACGCCGTGGCGCGCAGCAACGTGCGCGATTTCGTGAGCCATCGGTCCTGCCAGTTCAGCTTCGTTGTCCGCAGCCAGGATTAAACCTTTGTTGACGTAAAAGAACCCGCCCGGCAAAGCAAAGGCGTTCACTTCATCCGCATCAACGACCTTGATGGTAAAGGGAACTTTGGCATCCGAGTGAAGCACCAGATTCTGACCAACCTTGTTGATGTATTCGACAATGATCGGGTCTTCAACCAATTTGGCGGAACGATCCACTTCTTGAGCGAACTGACGCCCCACGCCAACTTCCTTGTCTATCGAATAAAAATTGATCTGGTGTTTGTTGATGTTCCGCTTGCCGATCAATTCGGGATTTTCGTTTTCATCAAGCGGCGTTGCCTTTGCGGCAATGGTTTGTTTAGCAGGTGTAGGGGAGGGTTTTGCGGAATTATTTTGAGCGATGGCAGGAATGGCGAGTAACAGTAAGCTCGTTGTGATTCCAACCTGTTTGCATCCGTAGAGCAATTGTTTCGATAGCTTCATTGGTAAATCTCCTTACCGAAATCCTTCTAAAATTCATCAATCTGGCTTTACAGCCCAGACATTTCTGCCCGTCTTCAGGCGACGGACAACGTTAATGGCTGTATTCAATGCGCTGAATTTATGTGTGTTCTGCCTTGAAGTGTACGCATTATACTCAGCGTTAATAAATTATGCCGCAACTTTGTAATTAATCTTCTCTCAATGGGATTCGTCTCATTTCCGAGGCAAATTTATCACTCGAACTCGATGGGCTTCGCTGTCTCCGATAAAAATTTTACCGGTTTTATCTACAAAGACTCCGTGAGGCCGAGCCATCGCGCATTGCAACGGGTCGCCATCGCTACCATCGCCCTTCTGGCCAATTCCTGCGACAAGCTCAATCGTCATTTTCTTCGGATCAATCATCCTTATTGAGTGGCTTTCGGTATCGGCCAGATAGACATTTCCGTTGGGGGCGATGCTCAACCCTTTGGGGCCAGACAGCGTTGCCAGCTTTGCCGCGCCGCCGTTCCCCGTAAAACCTTGCTTACCAGTTCCTGCAATGTGATGAATGATTCCGGCTTTCAAATCAAGCTTGTAAACAGCATTACCTTCGCGCAAAGCCAGCCACAAATTTCCCTGCCGGTCGAAATCAATGGCTCGTGGACCGTTCAGCGGTGTCCCGGCAATCTTCGCTCCGTCCGGGGCCGCCTTCTTTTCGCCTGTGCCGGCAAAAGTCGTGATGACACCTGATTTCATATCAACTTTGCGGATGCGGTGATTCAGAATATCGCAGATAAACAAATCGCCTTTACCGTCGAATTGGATACTGTGCGGTTGGTTCATCTCTGCCTGAATAGCTTTGCCGCCATCGCCGGAAAATCCCGCCTTGCCGGTTCCTGCCACGGTCGTAATGATTTGCGTGCGGTGATCAACGCGACGAACAACGTGGTTCATTCGCTCAACAAAAAACAGATTTCCTTGGCGATCAAATCGAACTTCATAAGGTTCGTTCAATTCGGCTTTGGCCGCAGAGCCTCCGTCGCCGGAATAGCCATTCCTGCCCGAACCGGCAATGGTTGTGATCACACCACTGCGATCAATCCGACGTATGGCATGATTCATGGTGTCACAAAAGTAAATCGCGCCACCTGGCCCAATAACCACGCCAAAGGGATTGTTCAATTGCGCATTCGCCGCTTGCCCGCCATCACCCGAATAACCTGCCTGGCCGGTTCCAGCAATGCTTATGATTTGGGGTTTCGGCTGTTGGCCGGCGTTGCCAATCGCCACAACAACTAGAATCAACACTACGCATCCGAGTCGCTTCACAGAATAAATCCTCTTTTGCCAGATTGGTTTGACCACATTAAATGGCTGCCATAAGATTCGCGCCATCCGCAGTTTCCCTAAAGCATTTCGCCTTTTCAACCGGAGAAAGATTATGGTCGGCAGCAATAAATTCAAAGTCACGCTGTTGATTGTCACGCTTGCTTGCGCAGGTTGGACAATGTCCGATGACCGCAAATTCAGCGAAACTGAAAAAAGCTATTGGGCATTTCAACCCGTCAAAAAACCGGCGGCTCCTGTAATCAAACAGCGCGGTTGGGTAAAAACGCCAATTGACGCTTTCATCCTGAAAGAACTTGAAGCCAAACAAATTGCGCCTTCAGCCGCTGCTGACAAAATCACGTTGATTCGCCGAGCAACTTTCGACCTGACTGGTTTGCCGCCGACTCCAGCGGAAGTAGCGGCTTTCGTTGCCGACCGTTCGCCCAAAGCTTTTGAAAAAGTCGTTGACCGACTGCTTGCGAGCCCGCATTACGGAGAAAAGTGGGCGCGGCATTGGCTGGATTTGGCTCGATATGCTGACAGCGACGGGTTCAAAGCCGACGACACTCGGCCCAACATCTGGCGTTACCGCGATTACGTCATCAAATCCTTCAACGCCGACAAACCTTATGATCGTTTTGTCAAAGAACAGCTTGCCGGTGATGAACTATGGCCGGAAGACGCTGACGCAATCGTAGCCACCGGCTTCAATCGCCACTTCCCTGACGAATACAACGCGCGCAATTTGCTGCAGCGACGGCAAGAAATTCTGAACGATATTACGGACACAACTGGCGCTGTTTTTTTAGGGATGACGTTTGGCTGTGCGCGCTGTCACGATCACAAGTTCGATCCCATTCTGCAAAAAGATTATTACAAGCTTCAGGCGTTTTTCGCTGGCAGCCGCGCCAAAGATGACTACGTTCTGGCTTCGAAAGCTGAACAGGCTGAATACAATCGCCAACGCTCGAACTGGGAAGCGCAAACCAAAGACTTGCGCGAACAAATTGTCAAGCTGGAAGCGCCCGCGCTGAAAACGCTTTACGACGATGGATTTGAAAAATTCACCGAAGACGTCAAAGACGCCATCAACACTCAGCCGGAAAAGCGCAATTCGATGCAATGGTTGATGTATCACAAAGCTCAATGGCAATTGCATTACGGCGTTGACGAGGACGGTAATGGTGTCGGTCAAAAGCTGAAAGGCGATCAAAAGAAAGAATGGGAAGCGTTGAGAAAACAGCTTGCAGAGTTTGATTCGATCAAACCGAAACCGTTGCCAATAGGTTCGGGACTGACGGATGTTGGCCGTGAGGTTCCGGCGACTCACACGCTAAAAGTCGGTGCTTACGACGTTCCACTGGATGAAGTGCAGCCAGGCTTTTTGACAATACTGGATCGCCAACCCGCAAAGATTGTCCCAACAGCAAACCCCGATTCATCAGGCCGCCGCGCTGCGCTCGCCAATTGGCTGACCGATCCGAAAAACACATTGACGCCGCGTGTGATGGTCAATCGCATTTGGAATTACCACTTTGGGCGGGGCTTGGTCGCGACGCCAAGCGACTTCGGTTTCGCGGGGGACACCGACGGCAATCTGGAATTGCTGGATTGGCTGGCCGCAACCTTTGTCGAACAAGGCTGGAGCATCAAAAAAATGCACCGGACGATTATGCTGTCCAGCGTTTACCAGCAAAGCTCTGCATTCAACGAAGCCGCTGCCAAAGTTGATCCTGACAACAAACTGATGTGGCGATTCCACCGCCAACGTTTAACCGGCGAAGAAATTCGCGACGCGATTCTGTCCGTCAGCGGAGATTTGAACCGCCAGATGTTCGGCGCTCCTGTCTTCCCGGAAATTCCCGCCGGCTTGGACATTCGCGGAGGCTGGAAAAAGAACGAAAGCGAAGAAGCCAAAAACCGGCGCAGCGTTTATGTTTTTGTCCGCCGCAATTCGCGTTACCCGATGTTCGCGGCTTTTGATATGCCAGACACGCACGAAAGCTGCGCGCGACGAACAGTGACCACGACTGCGCCACAAGCGTTATCGCTGCTAAACGACAAGATGATCTTGCGCGCCGCTCAAAGCTTTGCCGGGCGCGTGCTGAACGATTGCCAGAGCGATGTGAACGCTCAAATCACAGCAGCCTATCGGTTGGCGTTTTCACGCGAACCAGATTCAACCGAACGGCAACTGGCTTTGGAGTTCTTGCAAACACAATTCGCCATCATCAAAAAGCAACTTGATGAAAAGAAGCCTGTGGCGCTGCCTGCCAAGCTGATTGCGTCAATTGACCCAGCACACGCCGCAGCTTTCACGGATTTTTGCCATGCGTTGTTCAACTCAAACGAATTTGTGACACGACCGTAAAACAAACCGCTTGACGGCCTCAGCCATGCTCTGTATTCTCCGGCGCAGTCAAGCGCCAACTGTCGCCACTTCTCAGCGAGTGGTGATGCCATTCGCTCCTAACAGGAGCAAGAATTCAATGAGAACAATTCTAACTGCCTTACTCATCGCAATTGCGTTTCAGGCATCCGACTGCGCGACCGCAGGCTCCATCCAGGATTCCAGTGTAACGAAGGCAAAGCGCAAGGTTGATGCCGAGGACATGGCAAAAACAACACCGGCAGTTACAACGAATGAATCGGCTCAGGAGCCCGCGCACAGAGAACCATCCCCAGTGGACCTTGACCACGAGTTGCAACTAAACGCCAAAACAAACAAGACCTACAGGCCAACAGGCCAGTAATCAATAAACCCGAAACGAGGTGAGTCATGGAAAAGAAAAAAATTGATTGGAGCCAATGGTTCTTATACGTATTAGTAGTTGTGGTCGTTGAATGCGTTTCGGTTTACCTGCTTCGGAAGGCATACCCTGGCGAAGAAATGCGGATCATCGGCTGGACGCTCTTGGTGCTAGTCTTGGGATTTAGCGGCTACGCCACATACAAGGCCGACGAACCAGACCAGACAGTTCGGCAAGTTGGCATTGTCGGGAAGGTCGCATTAGCGCTTCTCGGTGTGGCTGCCCTGTATGGTCATATCGCGATGAGCCGAGAGCTTTCCACTTCGCGCGAAGGCTACAAAGAGTTTGAGACCAAGGTAAAATTCCAAGAGAAGATCAAAGCCGACCACGCACAGCGTCTGATCGAGATGAAACGAGCCGAAGCCGATCAGATGGTCGCTCAGGCCCGTCTTGAAGCCGCTGAGGCAAGTCGGTTGCGATTGCTGGATCCGAGCCAGCGCCGGGCAACGACGACTCCTCCCAAACGAACTACTAACAATGCGACGACAACAGAGCAGGCCCAGACTGAAGTTGTGGCTGATTCAGCCATGCCTGAACCAAGAACGGAATCTGCTGTTCGCGAAGACTGGCTTACGTACTTCCAAAACATAAACCTACTACAGATTCTAATTGCAGTCCTTGGCGCTCTGGGAGTCACCGTTGTACGCCATTGGGACCGAAAAGGAATCAAAGGCGTTCCAGATTGGATTGAGCGAGTTTGGTTTTCTGGCGTAAACGGGCGTCAGTACGTCCAGTCTAACTATGCGCAATACGTGCCATTGCTGAACGCGCCACAGATGCCATCAGAGGCTGAACTGGGAAACTGACAAAGCCGGACGCGCCTGTTGCCCCGCGTCCGGCCGAGCCACCACCAGCAGCACCTATCACTCAAGCGCCAAACACTGAACCGCCCGTTGTAACTTATAGGCCAACAGTGCCGCACAGTTGGCCATCTACGGCACCTATGAGCGCTCAGACTGCAATTGAAGGCAATACCGTTCGAAAAATCGAACCGGTTCCTGAAATCATGCAGACGCCACTGGCCGAAGTGGTTCAATTCCCGAAACCGAAACTGGTCGAGCCGGTACCGGCAAAGCCAGCACAGAAGTCATCGCCTAAACCCCCAGAAGAGGTCGTAGCGAAGACGGCAGCTACAAAAGGAAGGTCGAAAAAGCCTCAATCTAGCCCCGTAAGAGTCGTCGTAAAGACTCCCGAAGAACTCGCCATCGAAGCGATTCTGCCTGTCATCTTGGATGGCCGCTGGGGCGATGCAAACGAAAACAATAAGCCCACCTTCTCCAAACCTTGGTTCCTTGTGAACGCCCATGCCAAAGGATTAAAGATTGATATTGGGTGGCGAAAAAATGGCAAGAAAGACAGTCACACCTTTAGCCGAATGGGCAAACGTGAATTTGAAAATCTAAAGGAGCAAAACCATGAACGACAATGCTGGATTCTCTTCGACCGCTTCGTCGGCGAACTCGAATCCGACGAACGAGACGATCACCGACAAGTTGCCGCGCGGCTGCGCGTCAAAACTGTCAACGATTGAAATGATGGGAAAGCGAATTGCTAGCGACCCAGACGGAGCAGAGGTAAAAAGCTACGGCCAAGAGATCGCAAGATTGAGCCGCGAGCTACTTGATCAGTATTTGAAGCAACAGGGAGCACCCGTTACGGTTTGATGGAGAAGTGAATATGAGCAAACAAATTGAAATCGTCGCTGTCTACGCCGATGGCGGTGTCATTCTGAAAAATCCTTCGACTATTGGCGGGACGTGGGCGTTCTGTGCCGTTGACGCGGAAGGCAACCAGGTGATCGAACAGGGCGGCGTAGTTCTAGCGACCGCAACACGCCCCATCACCAACAACCAAACCGAGCAGATGGCAATCGTCAAGGGGCTCGAAGCGATGCCAGACGGATGGAGCGGGACGGTCTATTCCGATTCAATGATCGCCCTAGGACGAGTTTTCAAGGGATGGAGAGGGAAGAACCTGCCGTCGAACGTAATCGAGCGCACCACGGCCGCGATGGCGCGAATGGGCAAGGTCGAGTATGTCCTACTGCAAGGCCATCCAACCAAAGCGGATCTCGAACGCGGTATCGGCGCGAAACGCGGATTTCCTGTAAGCAAGCACAATGTTTGGTGCGATAAAGAGTGCGGCCGCCAGGCGAAAGAGCATCTAGCCAAAGCAGCAGTTGAGCTTGAGAACTAATCGCAGTAATGGAACTTACAACAAACATACAAGGCTGGACCGTCCGTGTAGCAAAGCTGCCACCTATCACTGAGGCGGCAGAGCGCTTCCTGCGTCACATTGAAGCCCGCGACTGTGGCCAAGAAACTCCGTGCAGGGTCTGGACCGGCTCCTCTCGGTTTCGAGTGGACCACAAGACCGTAACAACGCCACGCCGATTCCTGTGCGAACTGGCGGGCTTAGAACTTCATCCTGGAATGCGACTGAAGGCAGCTTGCGGAACGCCCAACTGTGTAAGCTTGGGACACATAGAATGGTAAGCAGTATGGAAATCAAAGACCGAGAACATGTCTTGGCAAGATTTATGGGGCACGTAAAAGTAAGCAAAGATCTATTTCACAATGGCCAGCCTTGCTGGGAATGGCAAGGCTGCATGTTTCTTTGCGGTAACGGGCGATTCTACTATGCAGGCTCACCCGTTTATGCACATATAATCTCTTTTGTTTTGCATGGCGGGCAGATACTTCACGAGTATGAGATTGACCATCTTTGCAAGATTCCTCATTGCGTACATCCAGCACATCTCGAAGCAGTACCGCCTGGTGAAAATCAATCTCGCGTCAGTCGCCAGACCGATGCCGAAGTTGCATTCCAAGTTCGGCGACAAAAGCAGTTCAGGGGCGCAATGCACGAAGCTGTCGCCTTACTAGATCGACTGCGAACTCGTTAATTCTTGTGGTAACTTCACATTTTGACCCTTATCAGACGCACGAAATATGGGAAAAATCAGACTTCCCTGATTACAAAAAGGAGAGACATTGATCAAAGAACTCATAGAAAATGCAGGCGGTAAAGTTGAAGAGGTAGGCTTGCTGCCAGACGGCAGCGGTTTTGCGATTGGGAGCTTCCCTCTCCCCAAAGACCATTGGCTAACAGCCAACCCTGAAGCTTTCAATGTTCCGCCAATGCCCTTTCGAATGGGAAAAGGCGAACCTGAAAGACGTCGCTACGAGCAAGCCCTGCGCGCTGCTGGGCGTTATGCCGTCCGGTGTGCGACGTACAATGGAAAAGAAATGGACTTCGACCCTGACGCGCTGATCCAAAACCTCATCACCGGCTTTCTCGGCTACCACACTGCCACGGGACTATCGTCAGATGAATGGGCGAACCCGTCACCAGCCCCGACCTACCAGGGCCAACTTAGCGCCAACGATCTCGCCACGCGACTGGAAGGAATGGCCAAGCGCGCTAGCCAAGGCCTTTACACAATGGGAGATATTGAATATTTGTTAGGCAACATGGCCAAGCAATTGAAGGGCGGGATTGACGCTAGGCCGACATTAAATTCATTTTGCGATTGCGGCCACGAGCTATGGCACCACATGGGGTCAACTGATCCCGAAGAACATGACGATGAAAGCTGCGGTCGGATTAACTGCACTTGCCAGCAGTTTACGGTCAATGGCCAGGCGCTAAAGCAAGAGAATTACCCATGAGCAGTAATCGCTTCGTTCAGGTTGGACCTGACATGACCTGGCCGTCACCATTTGCTTGCGGGGATTTAATACACCGTCTCACCTTTGCGCCAGAAACGATCACCGATCAAGACAAGCTCGTACTGGCATCAGTCTGCAACGCTTACCGGCAGCTAGTAACCGACGGTCGCGCAAAGCGCGAAATGGTTTGCCGGTCGCTTCGAAACTTTCAGAAGAGCCATGAGTCTGAAGAGTAAATAAAAATGGCCGTCAATGCACTCACCAGCACTGACGGCCATTTATTTATCGCGTCGTGGCCGACCGCATCCCCCGAAACAATCGGCCGCGACGCAAAGATCCCGCGCCGTGATCATCGGCACGGGTCCCTTGCAAGGAACTTTTATTGCTGCGCACTCAGTACAGCAGCGCGAGCCAACGCGAGCGGCTCATAATCCGGCAATTGCGCCGCCTTTTCTCGAACAACCGAAACCCTCCCAGTCTTTTTATTGCGCCTCGTGCTCTCCGCTCGCGCCCGGAATGATTTCAACTGCTCATCAATCTGCTGCCTAGCAGAAGCTTTTTCAGAATCCCTCATTCGCTGGTAGCTCGGCAGTTGGCGCAAGGCCTCGTAAGCGTCGGCGCGCAGTGATTCAATTTCGCGTTCAGCTTCGAAAGAATCTTCGCTCAGTTTGTCGGCGCGCTTTAGCCCATCCGCAGACAGTTCCGTACTATAAATTCGCGCCTTCGCTTCATCTGACCGGCCCGACCACCGCGCATCTTCAGAGATTCGACGCAGTGCCGCTTGAAGCTTGTCGGCGCTGCCCGGCACTTGCTCGCCAGTTGCGGAGTCGGCGCTGCCAGTAATTTTTCGGTTGTATTCGGAGGCGGCTTCCCCCTTCTCCCGTTTTGGCTTGGAAAAGCCGACGCCCAGGCGCTCCATTTCTTCAAGCTGCTTATCGCGCGGCACTTTGCGCCAGAACGTGAACGGATTCTGCTCTTCAATGGGACGCCCCAGCGAGTCCAGTCGCTCGGCCATTTGCTCGCGAGAACCGAAGCCAACATCTATCGGCATTCCCGACTGCAAGTCCCCTTTCAGCCTGCCCAGAGTTGAACTTTCTTCGGCGACACGCTTCGTCGGCGATTGAATCTTGGCAATGTCACGCGCCAGGCCCGGCACGAGTCCGCGCAACTTCCCTGCCACGTACTGCCCGGCAGAGGTCGAGTGCGCATCATCTCCGGCAAGATCTTTCGCGGCCTGACCAAGCGGATTATTGAAGAACAGCGCATCTTCTGCGGCGCTGGCCGTTCGGGCGATTCGTTTGTCGGTTTCTTCCGGCTCGCCGGTTTTGGGATCTGTGCGCGGTTTCTGCGCTTCGTGGATTCGCGTGGCGATTCCAGCCGCCTGCCCCAGCGGCCCCATTCGGTTCAGATTCAGCGCGTAATCCCCTGCCCTGACTTCCGGACCGTAAGCCACGCGCAGCGCTTCGCGCACATTCTTCACGTTGGGGCGGTCTTTATCGTCCTCACCGCCGCCCGTGAAGGCAAGATATCCAAATGACCCCAACGCGCCCAGCAGCGCCCAGGAAAGCGAGCCAACCAGCCCCTGCCGGAGTAATTCGGCTGTATCTTCCCCAAACCGTTGCTTGGCAAACTCTCCTTTGTAGCGACCTGTATGCTCTCCACCTTTGGCCATTGCCATTCGGCCCGCAACACGGCCGAACGCGACCGGCGAATACCGAAAAAGATACGTGTCTACGGCAGCCAGCGGAATTTTGCTGAATGGAACAATGAAATCCATTGCTGCCTTCCATGTGGCATCCGCAAACTTGCCGACGCCTTTCTCCGACGCCTTTCCGAGCCTGTCGCCTACCAGATCGCGCACTTTCTGAAATAAGTCATAGGCCATCGTCGGATAATCCAGCTTGAACCGCATCGTTGCATCGTCGGCTAGCACGCGCATTAAAGCCGAGGGCTCGTGCGCCAAATCAACCGCCAGACTCTTTATTTCCTCACGAGAAAGGCTTTTTGCTTTGCCGATCTTTCGTGCGATCGCACTGGCCTGCGCAGCAATTGCTGTCGCGTTAACCATATTCGAAAAAGGAATATCTGCCGCACCGTGGCTGCGCCCAATGAAGTTCAATACCTGATCCAGTCCAGGAATCAGTTTCGCTCTAGTGCCAAGCTCGAACTTGTCAGATCCCCCCTTTGACTCCGCATCGGCATCCTCAGCGGTGAGCATCTGCTGTGTAACACCGTAACGGAACATGTCCATAATGTCGCGCGGAGATTCTTTCAATCCATGCCATAGGCCCCGCAAATCGGCTTCGATGGCCGGAACCATGTCGCGAAAATCCGTCACGGACTTCTCGTATTCAATGCCATATTTACGAAGAATGCTGATTGGTACGACCGCGTCGGCAAGGCGCTGACCATAGTGGAGAGGCATTTTGAACAACTGCTCCAGCATGTTGAAAAGGTGAATGTGCGGCGCGCTCAAAAGCGAAGACTTGTAGGCCCTGGCAAGGTAACCGCTGATGGGTGTGTATTCAGACGCCTTTGATAGTGCATTAGCGATTTTAAGTCGGGCATCATTGAAGTCGCGCTTAGCTTTTTCGTATTCCCGACTTCCCCGCTCTGACGTCCGCATCACCTTATCAGCCTTAACTAAATCATTCGTCAGCGCCATGGTGTCGTTAATGAACTTGACCTGCCGCTTGACGATCCGATTCGACGCACCTTTCAATTTGAGCCTATCCGCCCACAGCAGTGCGCGAGCACCCGGCAATGTTCCTGCGGCCTGGCGCTCCCAAATCGCATCCATCGTCATGTCCTGGAGCTTAAACGGATCTACAACGATTGGTTTATGTTCCGCGGCGATTTCTCGAAGTGGCGTGGTTTTGGGCGTGGGCTGGGTACGCCGACCTTGCAGGACTCCAAAAGCAGAACCAAGAACAGTACCAGAAGAGTCGTCTATTTCTCCGAAGCTTGATTGGAATCGTCGCTCTTTTCGCTCTGCGACTTGAGGAACTCCCTTAGTCCTTCCTCGCCCTTCTGATAGCGAATCTTCAGCGCCTCTTCGATCGTGTCCAGCTTCTCGTTCCGCTCCTCGATCACTTTCTCCAGTCCTTTTCGTTGATCCTCCGGAATTGGAGGCGGTAGTTTCAGCTTCACTTCGTGCTCCTTCCAAAACTGGCTGCAATTTAGGGTCAATTGCGCCGAACTTGCCGAGGGCAGATGCGCCGTACTTGCGCACTGTTGCCCGATAATAGGAATCCATCAATCGGACAGCTTCATTTAGCGTCAAACCAAGCGTTGCAAAATCACCAGATGCGATATACGCAACCGCCTCAAAACCATGCGTGGACGAATCGTATCCGCGCCGCGCCAGTTCTGCCTTGATCTGACCCGCCTTCGGCTGCCGACTTAGCCATTCAAGAGTGGCCGCGCCGGTCAGAGCGCTATCAATCGCCGACTGCGCCGTATGAATCGTCTCATGTCGAACCGCTTGCTTGATTTCGCCCAGTGACTGGCCTGATCGTGCTGTTACGATGGCAACGTCCCGACCGTTCGCACTTGCATCATTAGCCGCCAAATCTAATTTGTCCGCGATCTCTGCAAATACGCCCTCGGCTCGTTTCCGCGCCGCCCCAGCGACTCGACGCAAGGACTCAACGTCCAGCGTAAAATCACCAGGAATATTCGCCACGGTTTCACCAAAAGTATCTACCAGCGTATCCCGAACAAGCGCATGGCCCCATTCGTTTAGGTAGATCACTCCAGGCCGGTTTCGCGCTGGCCGGTATTCTGCGGTTGCGTTCGTGGCCAGGTCGCGAACAGTGTAGCGACCAGTGAACTCTGCTGCTCCTCGACGCTGCGCGAGACGTAACCTACTCGTCGGCACGGCCTCGGTGTAACCCGTTCCGTCGTCAATTAGGGCGCTACCATCCTTTACGGAATTAACCGTGCCCTGACGCTTCCTTCCTCCCGCCTCCCACTGCACCTTGGAGCCACGTTTAACTTCAGACTGGCCAGACGAATCTATTTCCTGACTAGCGCGTCCAGCCACATCTCCAGATTGATTTCCAGAATCAACTGCCGTGCCGTCAGATTGTCCTGACTGATCAATCCGGTCCCCGGGAACGCGCCGATCGCGCTCAGGTGCGCGTGAAGGTTTGGATTCCGAAAGATTATCCGGTTGAGCGCTTCGTCCTGATTCCGCAGGTTTGGCCGATAACTCAGCAATTTCGCCTCCTGAAGCCGGTCTACCAGGTACAGTATCCCCCAAGTTTGCTCGACTTCCCTCTTCAACATTGCCGCGACGCGATCCTGCAGGTAGCCCAGAAACGCCGGTTTCGGCAGTGGTGCGTTGATCGGCACTAATACCGCGCTGACTTCCGGGCAGGCCTTGCTCGCCCAGCCCACCAGGTTCGGTGCCGGTCTCGATATCGTTCGAATTGGCGATGTGGCCTGATACATTGCTCGGAATTATAGCATTTTCGGGCTTTTCGCTGGAACGATTATCCTTAACGATGCTAATCCCAC
>CAZXHW010000058.1:0-2854 GCA_964639915.1 uncultured Heliomicrobium sp. | reverse complement strand
TCGACGATGACGCGACCATCGTCCGTTTTGGCGAGGACTGGCTTACCATCAATGTCTGGATTGGGATGCGAAACTGTTTTCGAATCGTATTCTAACTGTGCAACCTGTGCGCGCTCGTGCAAGTCCCGGACCTGCCGCATCCATTCCGTTGGCGCTCCGGAAGGGTTCTTCTCAAGCGTAATTCTTGTCGCTTGAAGAATTTGCTGAAGCCTGGAAATCCTTCCTTCCTTTTTGGGTACAGCCAGTGCAGCAAGGTCCGCATTCATGTACCGATTGATTATGGTTAGATTTTCACGGGCAGGCAGCCGGTTTTCGTCGCGCCGCTTGAAGCGATCCGCACGAATCTGCGCAAGAATTCCAGCTTTTCTTGGCTGCGTATCAGACTCAGGAACCCAATGCGCCGGGTTGTAGATTGTCTGCGGATCAATATCTACTTCGCCGCGCACGGCACGCGCCCATAGATCTTCGACCGCCATCATATAGCGGTCAAAATTTTGGTCAGGAACTTCTGAAGGTCGAATTTTTAAGAGTTGGAGGTCTCGCTCGGATGGCTTTGCTGGGCGGCGCTCTCGATGTGTATTCGCATCTGCGCGCGCTCCAGAATTCCGCGTATCGCTCTGGCTTTCAGCATTTTTAACCAAACCTCTCTTTGAGTCGGCTGGTCTTCTTGCTTCGACAAGTCCGGAGATGGTGTCGCTGCTGAGTGCGTATTGCTGTGCGTATTCAGTGAATTCATTGACTGCATTATCATCACCTCGCGCTGCGCGTTCAAGTAAATTCACAGCATCAGCATCGTCAAAGAGCGAATCTAAGGCGGCAACCTCACTTTCGACTGCCGTGCGGTAAATATCGGGTAGTGCGGCAATCCGCCTTAGGTCACCCTGAATACCCGCGTCCAGATCTTCGACGGTCTGCTGTGTAGTATCTATCGAAAGACCCTGACTCTCCCAGAACGCCTTTTCACCGTGCCAATTCAACGCATACGCGACCATTGCATCCACGTGATTCTGTCCAATTCCAGCCTTGGCAGCATCTTCCGTAATCCAGTCAATGGCATCCTGGAACGTCTCAGACATTGGGTCATTATTGTAGAGCGCCTGGTTCTGCTCGTAATTTCGCGCTTCCAAATCGGCAAACGGTGAAAATGAAACCAAGCCCGATCCCGGCTCGCCTGGTCGCGTCCGCTCATTGTAGGGACGCGGATTGGCCGACTCTGAGCGATGAATAGAACGCCTTAGGGCTGCCAGATCGTCGGCTTCAATGTCGCCTGCAAACTCTTCGATTTGTGGTCGGCTACCAGTTCGCTGTTCACGGTTCACGGTTCGCGGCTCAGGAATATTTTCTGGTATATTCTCTTCGCTTTTTGCCACAGTTTTTTGTTCTTCACTGCGAACTGCGAACTGCGAACTGTCAACTGTATTCTCCGCTTCCCACTCATCATAAAAATCAGCAATTGAACCTTTCGGGCGCGTGCGCTGACCGGCGCGCATCTCCCCTTCAATCGCCTGAAACAGATCATCAACGGTTGAATCGTCGGCCAAATAACCAGCTTCGGCCATCGCTTCGCGCATCCGATCCGGAGACAGACCGCCGCGATTATTCACCAGCCCGGTCGTGCCGGATTCCTTCACTCCCAGCCGACGCAGCTCGCCCGGCGAGATTTCATCATTTGCAATTCCACCGGCGCGACGAATGGCAGTGAGCAGCGGCGTCGAATCCTCTTCGACGTCGCTCAAGGTAGGGGCTAAACGGTCGAAAACCGCCCCAGGTTCATAGAAGCTCGGCAGATCAGGCACGCCGCCTTCCGGATTTACAGCCGCCCTAGGCTGAAACATCGGAGGAATCGCCTGTGTAACGGGCACATTTCGCCCGTTCGCCTGTTTGCGCAAATCGCCGATCCGGTTACCGACTTGCCCATACCAGCGATTCAAATCAGCTTTGATGCTCTGCGCTTCCGGCGTGCGAGGCAGATACTTGACCGCATCGCGCAATTGGTTTTGCTGAACAGTCAATTCATTGATCGCTTCAGCAAATTGCCCTTGGTTGATGTATTCCTGATGCCGCTGGCCAGCAACATCAGCAGCTTGCAACGCGGCATCGTGTAACGCGATCCGCTCGAGCTCTCTTTGCGCTTGTTGGCTAGCTTTCTCGTCACGGGCCTGCTGTCGAATTTGCTCAAGCTCCCCGCGTCGCTTCTGCTTGGAAGCCTCTGAAGCGGCCATTCTCTTAGCGGACGCTTCGTCACGACGATTTTGCGTCTCGGCGCGCTTCTGCTCAATGAGCATTTTCCGGTCATATTTCTGCTGCTCTTTTTGGGCAAATCGTTCCTGTTTGACCTGTTCTTTCTCGGCTTTCTTTTGATCTTTCGCGGCTTGGGCAGTCCGTTCAGCTTGCTGCCGTTCGCGCTCCGCATCCAGCTTGAAAAGACTATCCGCCTGATCCAACTGCTGCTGAATAGACTGCGCCGCGGCGATGTACGGCCCAGGCTGACCGGCAGCCGACGCAACCGCGCCGAGCTCCATTTGATAGGCTTCCGACTTTTGCAAATTTTGCAAAGCGGATTTCAGGCGCTGCACGCCTGCTGTCGCCATCAATTCTGCGGTCGACCGGTCCGCGTCCCATGTCTGCGCGGCACTGGTGATCATCGCCGACGATTCACTAAAGTCTTTATTGAGTTGCTCCTCTAGCGGGGCGACTTCGCGTTGCGCCTTGGACCGCTTGTAATCCTCCGCCATTGCCTTCATCTGCTCCACAGGAGATAGATTACTGCGATCCACCGGCGGAGCGCCTTGCTGCTGCTCCGGGAACAAGAGCGTAGACGAATGAGACTGAGCGGCAATGCCGGCTTGAGGGG
>CAZXHW010000057.1:0-16523 GCA_964639915.1 uncultured Heliomicrobium sp. | reverse complement strand
AAATACCACTTTCTTCTCTTTATTTCGCGCCCGGGGCGCGGCCGCCCCCCCCCCCCACTGAACTTGAAGCAAGGGTGGTGCCAGGGAAATGATGAAAAAGTGCGGTAAGTGGTTGATTCTATTGAATCTTATGGTAAAATTAGGCCCGATTTTGACATAGAGATGCTAAATTTTGATTGAAAATCTCGGCTTGTAAGTGATTGATTCTATTGAAGGGTGGCTCTTAGTTTCTCTGCTCGATTAAGAGTCTGCTGCTCTACCAACTGAGCTAACGGCCCGAATTGTCATTGAAGCGAGCTTGATGACTTGCTCAAGCGGGCTGCATTTTTGACGATGCGTCGGCGGGTTGTCAAGACGGTAAATCCCGAAGCCAAATCAAACAAAACGAACTGGAAACAAATCGGAATAGACAGGATTTCCAAGATTGAACAAGATTGGTTGCAATGAGTCTGAACCATATTTCCATCCTGTTGAATCCTGCCAATCCTGTCTAAATGTTTTGTGTTCTGAGCTAGATTGCGGTCGCCCCGCCGTCAACAACGAATACCTGGCCGGTGACAAAAGACGATTCGTTTGACGCCAGATAAAGCGCCATGCCGCCGACTTCGTCCGGCGTGCCGACACGCGGAATTGGCTGGGTCGCTTCCAGCTTTTTGACGTAGTTTTCGTTTTTCCAGAAGTATTCGCTGAAGTCGGTTTCAATCAGTCCGGGCGCGATGGTGTTGACGCGGACGTTGTGTTTGCCGAATTCCAGCGCCCAACTGCGCGTCATCATAATCAGCGAAGCTTTGGTGGCGCTGTACAGCAAGCCGCCGTTTTGCGGCCTGAGGCCGGCAATCGAAGCAATGTTGATGATGGAACCGCCTGTGCCGCGCTCAATCATTTTCGGCACGGTTTCCCGAATCAGCCGCAGGGATGACAGCACATTGATTTCAAACATCTTGGCGAACATATCGTCGGTGACATCCAGTGCCGGACCTTGGCCAATGTTGGTCGCGCTGTTGTTGACCAGAATGTCCACCGGGCCAAACAGCTTTTCGGTTTCGGCGACCAGTTTGATCAGATCTTCGGCGCGTCCGACGTGGCAAACCGCTGGTGCAATTTTGCCAGGCAGCGAGGAAAACTCATTCGCCGTCGCTTCCAGATTTTCCAGTTTGCGGCTAGCAATGACGACGTTGGCTCCGGCTTCGGCCAGACGCTTGGTGATAGCCTTGCCGATGCCACGGCCTCCGCCTGTGACAATGGCAACTTTGCCTTGCAGACTTGAACTCATGTTTTGATGGCTCCTTGGATAGACTTAAAGCGGCGGAACTTTACGATTAGTGGCAACGGTTCGGCAAGCTCTCTGCATACTTCAACTGTCCTTGCTCAACCGCCATCGCGTTGCATCTTTCGGAAATTGCTTCCACGACAACACCACGACGGGCGAGAAAACGAATGTTCCCGGAGCTTCGTAATTTTCCGGCTTCGGCCTGTAGCCATATTTTTCCGCCGAAAGATCAGCCAGACGAGTTGTCAGTTCTTTGTCCGGTGAAGCAAGCGGCAGCGCTTCGCCTTGTAAAATGACAACGTCCGAACCGCTTTCCAGATGAACGCAGACCGCAGAGTTTTCCGCCAGATTGCGGCTGCGTTTGGTCGTCACGCCTCCGCCAAAATACAGTTTGTCGTCCAGCCACAATCCCCACACCGGAGTCGCGTGCGGATGCCCGTCTGGGCTGACCGTGCCAATCCAATAGTTCTGGGCGGATGCCATACGTTCCGTCACGTGCGACCAGGCAAGCATTCCTTTTTTGTTTTCGGGGATGCCGTACCCTGGAATGTGCGGACGGTCGGCAATGGGTCGCAACTCTTCGTTGGGTTGCTTCTTACCGGTAGCGGTGCTGACTTGTTTTTTCATAGCATTTCTCCCATCAAGTCGTTTCGCGGCGCACAGCGTAACTCAAGCTGATAATTCCACTTGGATAAGTTTTTGTGTTCGTCAGTTCAAGCTGGGTCCAGGCATTTACGCTCGGCAAAAGCGGAATGCCCTGACCAAGCAGAACCGGCACGACGGCGACTTCAACAGTGTCAACCAACCCGGCTTCCAGCAGATGGCGAAACAATTCGCCGCCTCCAAAAAGCCAAATGTCTTTGCCATCTTCGGCTTTCAACGCGGCTACGGTTTTGACGACATCGTCGCTGACAATCGTCACATCAGGAAAATCTTCCGCGCGAAGCGTTTTTGAAAATACGAAAACCCGCATTCCGGGCATGCTGCCGCCTTGTCCGGCATTCATGACCTCAAACGTTTTCCGCCCGATCAGTAAAGTATCGAATTCGCTGAACAGCGCGCCGAAATCTATTGTCGGATCCATGATGATCCAGTCATGTTCATTGTTTGGGCCCGCGATATACGCATCCAGGCTCATGGCTACTGAGTATCTTACACGTCGCATGTTGACCTCCGTTGAAAACAGGATTTAACCGATGCGCGTAAAATACGCGGTGCTTCCGGACACCTTGTGTCATATTTCTGATCTGGCTTAGGCTGTCTGGCCTGCAAACACATTTTTCCGGGGGACTTATGCGAGCTGATCGGCTGATTTCGATTTTGCTGTTGTTACAGATTCATCGCGGATTGACGGCGGGCGAACTGGCTCGGCGGTTGGAAGTTTCCGAACGCACGATTCATCGTGATATGGACGCGCTAAGTTCCATTGGCGTGCCAATTACAGCAGATCGTGGCGTCGGAGGCGGTTGGCGGCTGCTCGGCGAATACAGAACCAAGCTGACCGGACTGAACGAAGCCGAAGTGCAGGCGCTGTTTCTGAATGTTCCTCCACAGTTATTGGCGGACCTGGGTTTGGAAAAAGCTTCTAACGCTGCGCGAACAAAGCTGCTGGCCGAAGTTCCAGGTTCTGCCGGGCAAGATGCGGAATTCGCCCGGCAGCGAATTCTAGTGGATGTTTCGGGGTGGAATCGCCCGGAAGAAGCCGTGCCGATGTTACCCATTGTCCAACAAGCCGTCTGGCAGGAACGGAAACTGCAAATTTCCTATCAGCGCGATCCCGACTGCGAAGCGTTTGAGCGCGTGGTTAATCCGCTGGGGTTGGTCGCCAAAGGCAGCGTTTGGTACTTGATCGCCGCTGTCGAAGGTGAGCCGCGCACTTACCGCGTTTCGCGCGTGATGGCGGCGACCTTGCTTGACGATTTCAGCGAGCGTCCGGCGGGTTTCGACTTGAACGAACATTGGCGGCAATCGGCCACGGTATTCAAAACGCAATTGCCGCGATTCGATGCGACCTTGCGCGTTCGGCAGGAATCTTTGCGAAGGTTGTATTACGCCGTTCGTTTCGCGCGCGTGGAGCAAACGGGTGAACCGGATGCCGAAGGCTGGACAGAAGTGAAGATGCGGTTCCAATTGGAAGACGAAGCCGCCGAATTCGCCCTGAGTTTTGGGCCGCAAGTGGAAGTGATTGAACCTTTGTCATTGCGGGAAAAGGTGATTCGTTTGGCAGAAAGCGTGGTTGAGTTTTACGCAAAGCTTAGTTGATCTTGCCCACCAGGGCGTCACGGATAAAACCTGTGATCTGATTGCGGTAAGCGTCTCCGCCGGGACCGGCCAGATTGTGACTGCCGCCTTCGATGATCAATTGCCGTTTGGGCAGCTTTGCCGATTCAAAAAGTTTGCGGCCTTGCGCTACAGGAATCGTTTCGTCGTTTGTGCCGTGAACTACCAGCACAGGGCAATTCACACCGGCGATTTTGCGCGAAGATTCAAACCGGTTTTTGGTTAGCCGCCGCAGAAAGCCGGGCAAAATCGGCAGCGCATAAGCGCCCATTTCGTCCGCCGTGCTTAATCCCGATTCGACAATTAACGCCCCAGCCGGTTTGCGAGAAGCCACATCAATCGCCACCGTGCTTCCCAGCGACATTCCGTACAGCACCAGCTTTTCCGGCTTCACGTTACGCTCAGTGACAAGATAGTTGTAAGCCGCTTCGCCATCGGCATTCAGTGCCCATTCGTCTGTGACTTCGCCATCGCTGCGCCCGTAACCTCTGTAATCAAACACCAGAACATCAAAGCCATCATCGGTGAGCTTGTCTCCGTACCAAGCTGTGTTTGTGATGTTGCCGCCGTTGCCGTGGGAATGAAGGATGGTTGCCAGTGCGGATTGTGTTTTGGCTTTCAGAAACCAACCGTGAATGCGCTCGCCATTGGCAACATTGATCCAAACATCTTCGCCATTGGGCGGCAGGTTCCAATCAGAACCTGGCGAGTATCGAACCGGATGATGCGTCATGAACTGTTCCACGCGCCGCAGCCCAAAAAAGAAAAGCGCAGCAAAGATTGGCAAGTAGATCGCCAATCGTGCAGCACGCGGCAAGCGGAAAAATCCAGTTCTCTCAGGTTTCGGATTCTGACTGCTGAAAAGTTCTGACATCACTCGCTCCTGGTTCAGCGGGCACTGCGGATTCGTCCGCATTACGACCGAGCGCGTCACGATTGTTCCCGCCAAGAGCGGCCTTATTTGAACTCGCGATTGGTGAACGGCAGGCCAAACCCGTCGTCATATTTTCTTGTGAAGATTTTGCGGGAAGCGACCACCAACCTTTTGCACAATTTGCTGTGCCGCACAAAATCCCGCTTCAGCAGTCCGCGCACGAAAAGCAACAACACAAACGAAGCTGCAATGCCGATTGCATCCAACCCTCTGCCGATTTTGTGCAAGTAGTAAACCGAATTGCGCTTCAGCAAAAAGCTCACTTCGCCGGTCATGTCGTAGCCTTCCTGTTTTTGCAGGTGAATTACACTATCAATGGGCAGATATTGAACTTTCTGGTTACGCTGCAAAACGCGGTAATCCATATCGGCGTCTTCGATGTACATGAAGATGTTTTCGTCAAACAATCCCGCTTGTTTCAAACAATCGGCCCGCAGTAGCAAACAGACTCCATTCAAGACTTGAGCGTCTACGACTTTGTCCACGGAAAGCTCAAATGATCCGGGAGCAATTCTGTAAACAAACCAGTTGCTGACGTTTCGCCAAAATCCGGGCGGAAACAGAACCGTGTTCTGAACATTGCAGGTGTCCCGAAAAAAAACCCGCGTGCCGACAATGCCAACGTTCTTCTCTTTTTCCAAATACCACACCAGTTCATCCAGAAAGACCGGGTTGGCCAGCACAGTGTCGGGATTCACGATCAAAACGTAGTCAGCGCCTTGCGCAACGGCGTATTCCATCCCCAGATTGTTTCCGCCGGAATATCCTGAATTGCTTCCGGTTTGAATGATCGTCAGATTTGGAAAATGTGAAGCCAGTTCAACCGCTGAGGCATCTTTCGAATCGTTATCAACAACGACCATTCGATAGTTGGAGTAAGTAAGCCTTCTGAGCGTAAGCAGGCAGCGCTTAGTGATGTCTGAGGTTTTGTAGTTTAGAACAACAATGAAGACTAATGGCTGATCTTGAATCGGCATAATTGGGAGCCTTTGTCGCCTTAGCTCAAATACCGGCCACGAATTGCTCTTGACCTGAATTCACCAAATAAGGCTTTTGGAAGAACAACCCATAAAGCGCCAAGGCTTTCAGCAATTCCGTAGGCAAATAATTTCAGGGCGGCAGAGGGAAAAGCCAGTGCGCATTCTGCTGCCGCCTTGAACTTGGATAGCGGCAACGCAATCACAGACAACGCAATTGCCCGTATCCGTGGATGCCTTGTTTTGTATTGAGGCCAGGCAAAATACCCGTACCGGAATGCGGTGATCAGCACGTATTCCCAATGCGTCAATTTCTTAAGCACAGCTTTTAGCGTCAAAGGTCTTTGCGGATGATAAACAATGGCATTGGGCTGCCATAAAATCGGGCCGAATTCCTGCATCGTGGAAGCGAGGTCCGTGTCCTCATATGCCGGGTATGGAAAACTTTCGTCGAATCCGCCCGCTTGAAACAGCACATCGCGCCGGTAAGCGCAGTTACAAGTCAGATAAACTTTCCCGGCTTTATTGATTGGCCCTTCTCCCAAGGGGAAAAATTCCAGATCATTGGGTGCGCACACCCGGCCTTCCACTCCAACGGCTTCCGGCGCTTCCGACAAGGAAGAAACGAGAGATTTCAGCCACTGGCCATCAGGTAATGTGTCGCTATCCGTCATGGCCACAATTGCCCCTGACGCTTGAAGAATGCCAAGATTTCTGGCCGCAGCCGGCCCGCATTTTTCCTGGCGAACGTAAGTCAGTTTCAACCCCTGTTCCCTGGCGAAATCAATTTTGCCCGCGATCACTTCCGTTGAACCGTCATCGCAGATGATGATTTCAAACTTGTCTTTCGGAAAATCCTGAGCGGATAAGGCCTGAAGACATTCTTGCAGCTCTTGGGGCCTGTTATGAACCGGAATGATGACTGTGACTTCCGCTGAAGAAGATTCCTGAAACTTCAACATAGAATTGGTTGGAATTGCCTGGAAGGAAAGTCATGACTTTGCGGAAAAGAAAGTGCGTTTTAAGCGCTTTCTTTTCCGGCTTCGACTGTGCCTTCGCCGTTACCGTAGTAATAACGGCTGTAATAGGTTGAGTAGTAGTAATAATCGTGCGGCTGCAGCTTCACCTGGTTGATGACAACGCCAAGAATCTTTGCCCCCACCGATTGCAGATGCGCTTTGGTGCGTTGCGCCATTTCGCGGGCAGTGACGCCGCCTTTCACCACAATAATCACACCTTCCACCAGGGCTGACAGAATCAAGCTGTCGGCGAAGGAAGAAACCGGCGGGGAATCAATCACCAGGTAATCGAAATTGGTCGAAAGAACCTCCACCAGATTTTTCATTTTGGCAGAACCTAACAACTCCGCCGGATTCGGCGGCAGCGGGCCAACCGGCAACACATACAGATTGGGAATCGCAACCTGAATCAGTGAGGCCAAATCGCCATCCCCGGCCAGGTAATTGCTTAATCCGGCATTATTTTTCAACCCGAAAACTCTATGAACGCGTGGGCGTCTGAGATCGGCGTCAACGATCAACACCGAAGCACCCGTTTGTGAAAGCGAAATTGCGGTGTTGACGCTGGTTGTGGTTTTGCCTTCGGCAGGCTGGCTGCTGGTAACCAGCAAGGTGCGCGGCGCATGACCCGCCGATGACAACAACAAGGCAGTTCGAAGCTGCCGATAACTTTCCGCAATAGACGAATTCGCTTCTACCTGAGTCAATATCACAGAGCCGTTGTTTGCTGGCGCAAGCTCTTTGTTCGCTTTGCCACTTAATAACCGCTTTGCCTTACCCGGCTCGCTCAATACGGGGATAACGCCCAGCGCCGGAAGCTTCATGTAACGGTCAATATCTTCAACGGATTCAATCTTGTTGTTAACGTAATCCAGGAACAGAACCAGTCCGATTCCGCCGATCAACGCAAGCAACGCTGCCAGGAGGATGTTTTGCCCTCGTTTTGGTGCAACTGCGCTACGCGGCAACGGAGAGTTTTTGGTGATTTGAACCATCGGCTTCAATAGACCGGCTGCGGAGACTTTCACGCCTTGCTGGCTTTGCAACAGGTTATCCAGCATGCGCCGGTTGGTTTCTATTTCCTGTTGATACATTTTGGCTGTGATCGCGCCTTCATTTTGCTGCAAGGTTTCGGAGCGCTGCTGCGCGAATGCTTTACGCAACGAATCTTCCTTTTGCATCGTGGTGCGATATTGATTTTCGACAGTCGTCAGGATTCGTTGATGCGATGCGCGCAACTCCCCTTCCAATCGGGCAAGCTGTTGTTCAACCTTTTTCACATCCGGCCATTCAGGCGTGAATTCGACCAGCAATTGTTCACGCTGCTGGCGCAATTCGGTAACTTTTTTATTTAGTTCCTGCACTACCGGATCGCGTTGAATTTCGGGCAAAGTCGTAACGTCGGCCACGTTTCGGCTCATATCGTAAGCTAGTTGAGCGTTTTTCCGCTCCGTTTCGGCTTGTAGCAGCAACTGATTGAGCGCGACAAGGCGTTCAGAAACTGTGTTTTCCTTTTCTCCGAAATCTAAAATTTGATTGTCGCGACGATAATTCAACAGTTTCTCTTCCGCTTCTTTTACCTTCAGTTTGTAATCAGCAATGTTCTCTTCCAGAAATGCGCCTGCTGTGTCGTTAGATTTTTTCCGATTGTTGAAGCTATTTTTCTGATACGCCTCTGCCCAGGTGTCGGCGATTTTTCGCGCCAACTCTTTGTTTGTGTGGCGATAGGAAATGTTGACCAATCGAGTTTCTCGCTCGGGTTTCACATCCACATTGCCCAGCAAAATATCAGTCCACATTTCCAGCCGCTGCATCTCAGCTTGGCTGACTTGAGCGTCGCTTTCACCGTTTGTGACTTCCAGAGCTTCAGGTGCTTGAGGGTTTTGCTTGGCCGGACGATAGCCAGGAATAAAATCGCTGTTGTGTTCCAGGTCAAGTGACTTGGCAACGATGTAAGCGACCTCCGGACTTTGCATGATCTTCAGTTGAGTGTTGACGTATTGCGCGTCATCTCCGCCGGACATATTAACCTGTAAATCTTTTAGATTAACGACCCGGTCTTCGCGTTCAAGCATAACCTGCGTCACGCCTTCGTATATATCCGGCAGGCGAAGATTGTAGATGGTGGCAAGGGTGACAGCCACAATAACAACGCTGATGGGAACCCATAAGCGGCGACGGATGATGCGCCAATAATCGCGCAAATGAGTATGCTCTGTTTCAACTGTTACGCCTCGGCCATACGCGTAATCTCGTCGCAAATCCATCAGGGCGGCGGCCTCTTCGGCCGTAATCATTTTGTTTTTGTTTTCTTCCTGCATAAACAATTTTGGGCGTTTTGTTCTGGCTGACAGGCAGCCCAAACTCCTTCTACCTTTGCGCTTTACCGAATAATGAAATATGGAAGGGCGCTCAGCATGCTGATGCTGACTCCAAGCATGTTGCGCGAAGCAGCACGCATCATGGAACTCGGCACTTCGACAATGTCGTTCGGCAATAGCACGACGTCTTCGATTTTTCGTTTGGTAATGTCGCCTACGTTGTAAACCACTTCTGACCGTTTGTCGGAATTTGGCTCCTGACGAATCACACGCACCCGATTTTTTGCGCCTTCCTGGTTGATGCCACCTGCAAGTCCAATTGCCTGTGTAAGCGTGATTTTACTGGTCAGCGCATACGCGCCTGGCCGGTTGACGGAACCAGTGACATAAATCTGATCGGCTTCCGGCACACTGACAATGTCACCTGGTGCTACGTACATATTGGCATCGGGCTTTCCGGCCAGCAAATCGCGCAAATTGATGGTAGAAAGCGCGGTCAGGATTGAAATCGTATCCGCCTGATCTTTCGCTTCCGACTCAGCCCCTGCTTGTTTCGCATCTGGTGGAATCGAGCCGCCTTTGCCGGAATTAGTCTGGCAAAAATCGTAATCATTACTGTGAATGATATTTACGAACCCGCCCGCCCGATTGCTTGGGCCACCGGCTTGGGACAGCAATTCCAGCAATCTGACGCGGCGTTGTAACTGAAACCGTGCCGGTTGATTCACTGCGCCAATCACAGCAACTGGCAAGCTTTTGTATTCTTTGACAAATCCACTTGAGGATCGCGCAGGAATTTTTTGTATTTTTCGGTAATTTGTTGCGCCAGTTCCGCTTCGGTCAGGCAGGCTGCCTGAAAGTCTGAAATGAACGGCATGCGAATGCGGCCAACTTCGTCTACGCGGCGTTCCCCGCTCAGTTGAGCCTGATTGAAAACGCGCACATCAAGCACGTCTCCAGGGCCAACGCGATAGTTTTGATCACGACTTTGCGTTACCGCAGGAATGGCAGCGCCAGTGCCAGATGTTTTGTTGACAGGTTGCTGGTTCGTTGGCTGTAGCGGGGGAATTGGCGTTTGAGCGGGAGCCGAAATCACAAGGATTAAGCCTGCAAATAATGAAAGCGCTAATATCTTAAAACTTCTGTGCAACATAAATTTCCTTTCAAACCCACCCAGTCAACACGCTTTGCCAGACTTGTGTTGTTAGATTTCCAAACCGCTTTGAATTACTGAACACCGACAAACCATGCGACCGGCTTTAGACCAGATCGGTTTCAGTTTATCAGACACTTCAGTTGGGGAGTTTGCTTGAAAATTCCGCACAATGGCCAAGCTGTTTCAAATTCAAACTAAAGCGCCCGATGCCAAACCGAATTTGCCGGAATTCCTGATCTTAATTGCCTAACGATGTTTTCCCTTACGGGCGCAGCAAGTATCGCCGATGCTCTTAAAAGCTGTCAATCCGATGAACCTCAAGTCTTTATTGTGTTTAGGCATTTCACGAACTTGTCGTGAAGCGCCTGATTCTGTAGTCTACGGCCTCATTATGGCTTCGATACCTCTTGGTCCAATTCCAATTCGGCTTTTGCTACTGATTTTTGTGCTGATCGGGACCGGATGGCTGACATGGTTTGTCGGTCGTTCAGCGCTTGGTGATAGCTTTATCACCTTTGTTCAGCGGAGCGCTGATTTATCTTCCGAAGCACGAATTCAAGGCGCGGACACCGCGGCCAAACTTGCCGAAGACGATCCACTGGTTCACCTGGGTCGCGGCTCAGTGTATTTGGCCACAGCCAGCGAAGAGCAAAACGAAGAGCGTGTGACCACTGCAATCAGTGATTTGCGTCGGGCAACAGAAATCAGCCCCGAAGATTATCGCGTTTGGCTGGCACTGGGACGCGCGCTGGATCGCAGCGAAGCGCCGCAAGAAGCACGCGTGGCATTAGAGCGTTCGACGGCCTTGGCCCCACGGCATTTCGAGCCGCGTTGGGCCCTGGGAAATCACTTGTTGCGCACTGGCCAGCGTCAGGCTTCTTTCGAGCAACTGAAAATCGCACTGGCCGGACGACCTTCGGCCCTGCCGCTGGTTTTTGATTATGCGTGGGAAGCGTTTCAGGGTGACGGACGTGCAATTGCATCGGCTTTGGCGCCAACAGGAGAATCGCGTCCACAAATGATCGCCTTGCTGGTTGCACGCAACCGGGCAGAAGATGCGATGGCCGTCTGGCGCGAAACGCCGACTCATACCATCGCCGAAGCTCAGCAAGTTTCAACTGCGCTGTTTTATGGCGGCCACATGTCTGCGGCGTATGAAGTCTGGAATTCAGTGCCAATGCCGGACCGTCCAACGCCGGATTCGGATTCTTTGTTGTCCAACAGCAATTTTGAAAACCAGCTTTCGCTGGATTCAAAAGTGCCGTTTTTGGCCTGGCGAATCCCGCCGACTGGCGGCGTCAAAGTTTCTCTTGACCGCAAATCCCCAAACAAAGGCCTGCAAGCTTTACGTTTGAGCTTCGAAGTGCGAGAGAACGCTCCGCAAACCTTCTTCACCCAAACCGTTATGGTCAAGCCTTCGACCACTTACCAGTTTGGCTATGCGTACAAAACTGAAGAATTGCGTGGCTGGAGCATGCTGATGCTGGAAGCTGTTGACGCTGCTGATGCTGGCAGGCTTCGCGCAACGAATAACCCTTTGCCAAACGGAACCAATGATTGGCGTGAAGAACAATTGAAATTTACCACTTCGGCCAAAACCGAGGCCGTTACCATTCGGTTTCAGCGCCAGCCTTGCCCAGACCCGCCCTGTTTGCTGACCGGCAGAGTCTTTTTCGATGCATTCAAGCTCACTGAAATTGCGAAATAAGCTTATTTCTTGCCGGTGTTGCTGATCGCATCAAACACGATTTCACCGCCGATGACGGTCATTACGCATTTGGTTTTCAGGATTTCAGCTTCGGGAATTTGCATGATGTCAGCGGAAAGAATCGTCAAATCAGCCCACTTATTTGGTTCAATCGAACCGCGCTGTTTTTCCTCAAACGCTGCGAAAGCCGCCCAGGCCGTAAACATCTTCAACGCCTGTTCGCGCGTGGCTTTTTCTTCCGGATGCCAGCCTTCGCCGGAAAATCCTTTTTGGTCCTTGCGGGCGACCGCTGCATAAAACTCGATCATCGGTTCGCCGCGTTCAACCGGTGCATCGGACCCTCCGGCAATGACAACGCCGGATTTGATCAATGTTTGCCAGGCGTACGCCCCTTCCAGACGCTTCACTCCCAAACGGCTAGGCGCAAAGTGCAAATCGCCAATGGCATGCGAAGGCTGCATGGAAGGAATGATTCCCAGTTTGGCAAAACGCGGAATGTCCGGCTGGCTCAAAATCTGCGCGTGCTCGATTCTCCAACGCAGAGGCTTGCGATCCATCCGCTGAATCATCGGTACGTTGTTAAAGGCCGCTTCATACCAATCCATAATCGTTCGGTTGGCGCGGTCGCCAATGGCATGCGTCTCGACTTGAATGGTTTTCCTGACGGCCTCTTCCAGCATCGGCAAAACCTGTTCTTCCTTGAACGTCAGGAGGCCGTTGGTGTCGTGGTCGGCATAATTTTCCAGCAGCGCAGCGCCTTTCGATCCCAGCGCGCCGTCAATGCTGACTTTGATTGTGCGGATGGTCAGCTTGCCGTCATACAAGCCAACTTGCGCGCCTTCGCGCAGTAACCGTTGGGCAGCTTCGCCAGGACCGCGAATAGCTTCGTACAAACGAATTTTCAATTTCTGCTCGCCGTAAAGCTTTTTGACCAGTTCGATCTGATCCCAGCCGACTCCAGCGTCCTGCACCTGCGTCCAGCCCAAGGATGTGCTGCGTTTATCCGCCAACAACAACGCTTGTTCAAATTCCTCTTTGGTGGCCGAAGGAATGTTGCGGGAAACCAATCCTTGCGCGCGATCCAGCAACATGCCGTTTGGCTCGCCGCGCTGTTTGTCCTGCATGATCTCGCCACCAAATGGGCTTTCGGTGTTCTTGTCAACTTTTGCCAACTCAAGAGCCACGCTGTTAACCACCGCGCCGTGGCCATCGGCACGCGTCAAGTAAACTGGGTTCTTCGGCGAAATCTTGTCCAAATCCCACCGCGTCGGGAATGCTTGCGGTTTCCAGAAGGTTTCGATCCAGCCACGACCAGTGATCCATTCGCCGGGTTTGGCTTTGTCCACGCGCGCTTTCACCTTGGCCAGAAAATCGTCCAGGCTGGTTGTGCCTTCCAGATTCAAATTCATTTCACGGAAACCGACACCGGCAAAATGATAATGGGCATCCGCCAGCCCCGGCACAATCGTCGCGCCTTTCAAATCTATTACCTTGGTAACTTTCTTCCCTTCGTACTTTTTGACATCCGCGTTCGAGCCGACAAACACGATGCGACCATATTTGATGGCAATGGCTTCTGCTTTCGGTTGCGCGTCATTGACGGTGTAGACAACTGCATTTTTGAGCACGATGTCGGCGGGTTCAACTAATGGGGTTTGAATGTTTTCAGGCTTTAGCGCAGCAAACGACAGCGCGGCAACAATGAAAACCAGGGCAATCATTTTCATAACAAGATTCTCCGAAATAAGTGCGATTAAGCGTTGTTAGTTCAAACCTGACGCAGGAAATACTTTGCCATCCTGGCGCGTGTGGCATTTGCTGCATGAACCTCCGCCCGTGGTGCCGGGTTCGCCGCTGAAAACTGTGCGGCCATAATGCTGTCCACCATCGTGGCAAGTAAAACAGCCTTTGCCACCGCGCTGGTCTGCCGCTGACGCATGCGCAGTAATTTTCACTGACGTCGGTGAGCTTTGATTGTAGCCGCCATTGATCGTGTGGCAGGCGCGGCAATCGTTGTTGACGTATCCAACATGCGATTTGTGCAGGAACAGCGCGCCGTACGCTTTGCTCGGACGGCCATACACAGAAACATCATCGCTCCTTTGCTCTGTGTGGCAAACAATGCAGCCGGATTTTTGTGCAGCTTTTTTATCGCCGCTGCTTGGCGAATGACAAACATAACATTCCACGTGGGCCGCCACGCCCAGCGGCGCAGCGAATTTTTCCGGTTGTTGGTGGCAGAAATTGCAACTGGTTCTTTCACCCGAAGGCAAATTGTAAGTGACGTGTGTTTCGTGCTGCTTGGCGTCAAAGAAGGCGTTGAAATCGTATCGCTGCGGGAAATCGCGTTGCGAAGGTCGAGCAGACAATCCGGAATTAGATCCCTGTTTCACTTCATGACAGATTGTGCAGGTTTGCTGCGGCTTGGCGGTGAACTGTTGAACGTGACACTCAACACAGGCTTTGTGACCCGGAAACCTCAACCGCTGTTTTTGGTTACGGTCAGAAGTCGGAACCAAATTTTTCATCAAATCGCGCTGGTCGTGGCAGGAATCGCATTTCAATTCATGAGCCTGAAACGTACCCGGCACTTTGACTACGCCAAGATGAGTTTTATGCGTGAAGCGTTCGTAGTTCGGCGGCGTTTGCACGGTTGCTACATTGGCGGCAGAAGGCGTAGGTGACGGTCTTGTCTGCTGGCCGCTTGTAACCAGAGGCGTTGAGAAAACCACACACAATGTGGCGACGACCAACAGTGCCGCGATTTTTATGATCTTTGTCTGCATCTTATTGCGGTTTCGGTGGTGGAGTGGGTTGGATAGCTTTTTTGCCAAAATGATTTGGCGGAGGCATTGCAATGCCTTTCGTCGCAAACGCTTTGATGGTCGGCAGCGCGTGACAGTAATTGCACTTGGACGTTTCCATCGTCATCGCGCCTTCGATCTTCACCTGCATTTCTTTTTTGTGGCAATCCACGCAGCCCAACGCTGTCGGTTGTTTTTCCCTGGTTTTGCGATCTTCCAAGTAGAAATCTTTCAACGTGTTTGCGGTCTTGGCCGTCGCGTGACAGGACAAACAATCCGTTACGTTTTGGCCAATCGCATCAAAGTGCGTTTTATGGCTGAACGGCAGCGGTGATTTCGTGCCCGTTTTCGGCGGATTCAATTCTGTGTTGACGATTTGCCGCGCAAACCAGTGAACATTCAATTCCGATCCAGCAACCGGGCGATTGTCTTTGAGCGGTTTTCCCGTATCCACGTGACAGCCGATGCAGTTTGTCGCAAACGTGTTTTTCGGATTCGGTTTGTCGGGTTTGGGCGGCGAAACGACTTTTGGGTCCAGGTGGCAAACAAAACATTCAGGATGCGAAGGCGCGCTCATTTTCACCCCAGCGGCAAAATTGATTTTGGCCACAGCGACCGGCGCATTGTTTGCCGTGTGGCAAGCGGCGCACTCGAATTTGTTTTTGTCCAGCCCCTTGTTGGCTTTCGGATCTGCGGATTTGGCGTCAAAGAACTTTACACGATCTTTTAGCGGAGTCTGTGTGGCGTATTGCTCGTAATAATCCACATGACTGCTGTGCGAAAAAGCATCGTAAAATTGAGACTGGCCGGAAGCATCGGGATTCGGAAAACGCCGAATGTTCGTTTTCATCTCCCGGTTGTTCATGATCGTTGTTGTCAGGTGGCAGATGGCGCACATGTCCAGCTTTGCCGCCGAACCTGTGATGGCGTGACATTCGGTGCAGGCAGAATGCGTCAGCGCATCCGGCGCAGCGTTTTTGTGGCTGGGGTATCCGATCGCTTCCAGATCGTGTTGGTCTTTGCCCAGTTTGTCTTTCGCCGCCGAGCCGTGGCAGTAAGCACAATCCAACTCCGCCGTCTTGTTTGCAGCAACCAAGCTTTTGACCGTGCCTTTGTGGGATTTATGCGTGAACTTGGAAAACTTCGACGGCGCAGTTGCACGCGATCTTTGCGCGCTGGCAACTTTCAAGAAATCGTACCCGCGCCACGCCGCGCCGACGCTGACAATGAACAGAATAACGACCAGTCGTTTCATTTTTACAGGTTTGGATGACGAGGGAATTTAACAAAAGGCAATCGGACTCCGCGCACAAAAAACTGATCGGCGCGAATTGCTTCGGGGGCTTCAAAATCTACGCTGCCTGTGGCGGCGATGATGTCGTCCTGATCAATGCCATCGCCGCTGATGCCAATGGCCCCAACCAAAACACCGTTTTTATACAGCGGAACACTTCCCGCAAAGATTTGAATGCCGTGCGGCAAACTGGGAATCGCCGTGCAGCTTGTCACCGGCAATCCGCTTAAAACTCTGACCAGAGCCGATCTGACCAGCGCGATTTGCAATCCATTGTTAAACGGCGACCAGACGTTGATCGGTTTTGAAAACGGACCGTTTTGGGTGCCGTCAATTCCGTCCGGGAAAAACGGTCGGCTTAAAAATCCACCGGCACGATCGCTGAACGCGATGGAACCATCCAGCTTGATGCCATCAGCTACCGCAGCATCAACGAACTTGGCGAACTTCCCTGCTTCGGCGGCACGAAGTTCTGCTCCGGCAGTCGCTTTGCTGAAAAATGCTGCCGTGCGAGCTTTTTGCGCGCTGACATCAAAGCCAAAAATCGGCGCATCCTGTGTGCTAAAAATTCCCAGCACAGAACCACTTACATCAACCACTGTGATATTAACTTCGGCGGGCGAGCCGGCAGGAACGCGAATCGCGGCACGTGTGCGATAAGCCTGTTGCGCGGCCTGCGTGATGATTTTGTTGACATCAGTTGCGGTCAGCCGCTGACCGCCAGTAATCGCGCCGTCTTTGAACGGAAAAAAACGCGCAT
>CAZXHW010000056.1:5754-16595 GCA_964639915.1 uncultured Heliomicrobium sp. | reverse complement strand
GTCTGGGTCGTCGCCACCGTCGGAACAAACCGCATTGCGTTCGCACCTGTTCCCGTGTTGGCGTTGCCGATGAACTGCGCCAGCGAGCCTTGGCCGCTGTTATTAAGGTTGGTGACGACGTTAAAGCTGAAGCCGAAGTTTGCGCCCATCACGTTGCCCGCAATCGGGCCAACTTTAATGACGTGTTCAGCGCTGGCCAACGTCGCCGCTGTGCCCACAAAAGCATCCGCAACCGCGCCGCCTTTGCCGCCATAACACGGCCCGGCTGAGCCAAGCAGGCTACCGCCGCAATTGCCATTTGTCCCACTGTAGGTTTGTTCAGACAGACCTGTCCCACCCCCACTCGGCGTGAGACTACTGGCTTGTACTGTCACCCAGTACGTTTGCCCAGTCGCAACTCCGCTGAATTCATAAGCGCCGATGCTACCTGCCATCGTGCTAGTAAGCTGACACCCCAGCAGCGAATCGCCGCTGTCTGGCAACCCATCCCCGTCATCCTGGAACAGGCAGACGTTCGCGCCGTTGCGGCCCTGCTGGTCGCCGGTTGCGTCGTCAATCACTACATCGCCATCGGCCAGAACGTTGCCGGTCTTGTCTTCAAACACATTGCCCGCAATGGTCGCGCAGCCAGCCAGCCAGACGGCCGTGCCGGATTGCGCGGTTGCGCCACCCGCGTCATACACCCAGATGATGTCGAGCGCGTTGTCGCCGTTCGCATCAAACATGTAGAAGCTTTCGGCTCCGGTAATGCCACCTTGAATAATGTTGGTGTTCCCTGCCGGAAGTGTGCCGGTAAACATGCCGCGATCCGTCTTGACCGCGTGCTGCCAGGTGCCGTTGCCATTGCCCAGCCAGACAGAGGTGCCGGAATTGGCTGCCGCACCGCCGCCGTCGTAAACCCAAATGATGTCCGGTTTCCCGTCGGCGTTTACGTCTCCAATTCGTGTGCTCTCACCGCCAGAGAATCCCACTTCTATGAAATTGGTCGAGCCACTGGCATTCGTGCCCGTGAACAATCCGGTGTCCACAATCGGCTGATGCTGCCAGGTGCCATCCCCATTGCCGAGCCAAACCCAGGTGCCGTTCAGCGTGGAGTTTCCGCCCGCATCGTACAGCCAGACAATGTCCGGGATGCCGTCCGTATTCACGTCCAGCATGTGCGTGCTTTCGTTGGCGGTAGCGCCGGCCTGAATGATGTTGTTGTTCCCGCCAACCTGACCTAGAAACTCTCCGCGATCCGTCAAGACAGAGTGCTGCCAGGTGCCATCGCCTTTGCCTAACCACACCGACGTGCCGGAGTTCGCGGGCGCGCCTCCGCCGTCGTAAACCCAGATGACGTCGAGTTTTCCGTCGCCGTTCGCATCTCCCAGATGCGTGCCTTCGGCGGCGCTCAAGCCAGCTTCTATGTAATTTGTCCCGAAGAATCCGCTGACGAAGGCCCCTTTATCAACAAGTGGCGCGTGAGCGAACGTGCCGTTGCCATTGCCCAGCCAGACAAAAGTACCGGAATTGGCGGCAGCGCCACCAGCGTCATACACCCACAGGATATCAACCTTGCCGTCGCCGTTGACGTCACCGGTCAGCGTGATTTCGTTCCCGGTCAAACCGGCCTGGATGTAATTGCCAACCGGCGCGGAGCCGGTGAACACACCTTTTTCCACAATTGGAGCGTGTGCCCAGTATTGTGTGGCAGGACAGGCGTAACCACTCGGGCCGGTGCCCGTGCCTTCGGTGACGTGCCCGTCTGAAGCGGCGGGCATTGCCACAACCGGCATCACCAAACCGCCGAAGGTAAAGAACTGCCCATTGCTGAAATCAAACAGTGCTGTCAGCGAACCGCTGCCGTTATCCGTCATCGGAACTTCGGTCACGCCGCTGCTGAAACTGGCATTCGTGCTGACCAGCATGTGCGTAACTTTCGTCCACGACGGAATGCTCACCAACACCTGTCCCACCGTGCCGGTTTCCTGCATCTTCCAAACGCGCGCCATGCGATTGAACGTGGCTCCAAGCGGCGCGTAAGGCGTCAGCAACACCGTTGATGCGGTGTCATGCCCCCAGGCCATAAACCGTTTGTCGGCGGCAAAATTGTTGGGGTTTAAATCGTTAGCCGCGGCAATCGTGCCCAGTCCAATGGACAGCAGGTTGCCGGGGTTGATGCTGGCCGATTGGCGCTGCTGCAACATCGTGTTGTCGTCACGCCCGATGGCCGCCACATCGTTGTGATAGGCGGAATTCGCTGTTATGTCCCAGTACGCCGTGGTGCCGTCCGAAGCGATGTAATTGTGGCCAAGCGTAATGCCGTATTTTGTCGCCAGGTACGATTCGACCTGATTGCGTTCGGTGGCCGACAGCGTGCGGCTATACATGATCACTTCTGCCAAATCGCCGTTGCCAACGTTTCCGCTGATTGCACCGATGTGCTCCTGACCAGCACCCAAGGCGAAGCTGATAGTGTTGGTTGAAGTTTGCGCCGTAACCGCGCCGTTGAAACGCACCCCCCAATCGTTGGCAGCCGAATGCACGCCGAAAATGTTGTAATAGCGCGGGTCTATGCTCGGCCCGGTGATGGAGGAAACGCCCGGTTTCGTGTCGTCTATCACTTTCGTAATCGGGTTCCAGCCCAGGCGGTCGTTCGAACCGAAGCCGTTATAGATATGGCCGTTCCCCCAAGTGTAATGCTGGCCTCGGCTGCCATTGCCGAGGTCCCATAAATCGCCGCAATTGCAATTCGTGTAAGCATTTGACCGCTGCACGGTAAAGACTTCACCCGCCGTGAATGTGTTGACAAAGGCATCAACACCAAAGCGGAAATAATCATCGCCGTCAAAACGAACCGTGGGGTTGAAGTTTATCCCCGCGTCAATTCGCTGCGGATCGCTGAAGACCAGGTTGGCGTCGCGCCCTTTGGTGGACTGATCGGCCCAAAGCGTGAAATTGTTCGAACCGTCCAGGTAAGCGCCCGCGTTCGCTTTCAGCCACAGTTCCATGCCGGAAGCAACGGCTCCGGGCGACATACAGACATCGGAAGCATCCGGGATCGAATCATTGTCGTCATCTGTATCAACGATGTCGGCCAGGCCGTCATTTTCACTGTCCTTGCCCAACCAGACATACGCGCCGGATTGCGCGCCGCCGCCTTCCCACGACCAGAGCAGATCGGGCATGCCGTCACCGTTCAGGTCGCCCACCAGCGTGCTCTGGTAAGGATCAAGGCCTGCCGCGTCCAGGTATCCGCCGCCGCGTCCATTGTTAAAACTGCCGGTGTCCACAATCGGCGTGTGATTGAATGTTCCGTTGCCATTGCCTAACCAAACGTAACTTCCCGATTGAGCCGTCGCGCCGCCCTGATCCCACGTCCATAAAATGTCCAGATTGCCGTCGCGATTGACGTCAATAATGCGCGTTGTTTCGTTGCCGGTTTGGCCGCCCGCCGCGCTCCAGGTGTTGAACGGATCAGTCAGGCCGTGGTCTTCAATGGGTGTGTTCTGGAATGTGCCGTCGCCGAGGCCCTTATAGATCCACACGCCGGAGTTGGGTCCCCGCCCAGCGTCATAAACCCAAACCACATCAACATTGCCGTCTTTATCAATGTCCACCAGGAAGGTAGACTCATTCCCCGTTTCGCCGCCCGCCGGACTGAACCCGAACCCGGTTCCGCCAGCCCAGCCGATGTCAACAATCGGCGTCTTACTCCAGGTGCCGTTGCCATTACCCAGATAAACGCGAGAGCCAGAACTGGGCCCTGCTCCATGGTCATAGAGAAGCACGATATCGAGTTTGCCGTCATTGTTCGCATCCACCAGATGCGTTGATTCGTTCGCGGTGTAGCCGCCAAAAATGCTGTAGGTATATCCGGGGACGCTGCCGCTTAAATGTCCATTGTCAACGATGACGTTATGCTGGAATGTGCCGTCGCCATTGCCCAACCAGACCCAGGTTCCGGAGTTTGCGCCGCCGCCAGCGTCATAGACCCACACGATGTCCACCTTGCCGTCGTTATTTGCGTCCGCAACAAAGGTAGTCTCGTTGCCGCTATCGCCTCCTGCAGGCATCCAGCCAACATAGAGAGGTCCGCCATCGAAACCGCCCGTGTCGCGAATGGCGGCTTTTTGGAAGGTGCCATCGCCATTACCCAGCCACGCGTAAGTCCCGTTATTGGCGCTGGGACCGCCCGCGTCGTAAATCCACAGGATGTCGAGTTTGCCGTCACCGTTGAGGTCCGCCAGGTGCGTGCTTTCGTTTGCGCTTTGGCCGCCTTGAATCTGGCCCGCCGCATAACCGCTGAACGCTCCTTTTTCGACCAATGGACTGTGTTCCCAGAATTGTTTCGGATAGCAGGTGGGCGTGTTGGCCGCCGGGTTCGCTCCGGTAAGGATGCCGTCGGTTTCATAACCAGTGCCGCCGTTCAGCAAAATGGGCGCGTTCTGGCTGGCGAAACTGAAAAAGTCGCCATTCGCAAAATCAATCGTCGCTTCCAGATAGGAACCATTGAAGGTCATTGCAATCTGCGTGTCGCTGCCGTCGAAGGTCGTGTCCGTGCTGCGCAATAAGGTTGGAGCTACGCCGCCCAGAATCCCTTTCGGAATTCTTATCCGCACATTGCCGACCGTGCCCAGCTCCTGCGCCCGCCAGATGCGCGTCATCCGCTTCAGGCTGGTGCCGGTAACATTTGTTCCCCAGACGGTGTTGGCTCCGTCGTGTCCCCAAACCAAAAAGCTCTTGTCCGCTCCAAAACCATTCGGGTTGGAAGCGTTGTCAGCAGCGATTGCGCCCAAGCCAATCGTCACTACATTGCCAGCATTGACGCTGTTTGACTGCCGTTGGTTAAGGTTGGAAACATCGTCTCGGCCAATGCCCGCGATGTCGTTTTGATAGGTTGCCGATCCATTCCAGATGACGGTGGTGCCGTCACTGGCCAGATAATTCGCTGGCGCTGCCGTCGTGCCAAGCGTAATGCCATATTTGATGGCCAGATAGGATTCGACCTGCGCTTTTTCCGCTGCGCTTAGATTGCGGTTGTAAACGACGACTTCGGCAATATTGCCCGGCCAAACTTCGACAGCTTGATACCCGCCGACCGTGAACATGCCGTTGACCGTGCCACCGTTGCCAACGATGGTGAAATCCATCAATGGCTCCAGGAAGGAAATGGCATCTTTGCGAAGTTCCGCGCCGGTATTGGTTCCGCCATTCCAGTGGTAGCCCAGAACCTGCGCGATGTTATTTTTCAATGGAACAGGGTGCGCGGTGAAAATTGGCGAAGAACCATTCATGTACATCCGCATCTCATTGCCATAGCTGCCCATGTGCGGATTGTCTATGCCGAAATCAGCCGCGTTGCGCCACAGATTGTTCAGATTGTTATTAGCCGCAACCACAAAGACCGATCCCGGATCGGTAGTGGCGATGTACCTGCTTCCCAGGTATTCCAGATGCGAATTCGCGCCGTCGAATAGCAGCGAAGGGTTGAAGTTGAAAGCTGCGGAAGCCGCTGCAAACGATGGCGATTGGGTTGGAGTCAACTGGCCCACGTCATGCGCCAAACCGGTTTGGTCCACCCAATTGGTGACTTGGGTCGTCCCTACGACACCATTGTCCGCCTTGGACCAGAACAGCAGATTGCTGGCAACGCCGCCCGGTTTGGACAGAAATTCGGCGAAGGTAAAGAAATCGCCATTCGCAAAATCAATCGTCGCTTCGTAATTCGCGCCGTTTTGTGTCAGCGTCACTAGCGTGTCCGTGTTGTCAAAAGTCGTATTAGTGCTGCGCACCAGGGTCGGACTGCTCCCGGTAATCGCCGAAGCCGGAACCCGCACCACAACATTTCCGACTGTGCCCGTTTCCTGGACTTTCCAAATACGGCTCATTCGCGTCAGGGAAGTTCCCGTCAGCGTAGTCGTGAAGCTGGCGCTGCCATTGTCGTCGCCCCAAATTTCAAAGTTCTTGTCGGCGCTGAAAGTATTCGCATTTGAAGCGTTAGTCGCCGCGATGGGACCAAGACCAATGGTCACCAAATTCCCGCTGCTGGCGGTGTTCGCGCTGCGCGACTGTTTCTGATTCAGCCCGGAATTGTCGTCGCGCCCGATTCCCGCAATATTATTTTTGTATGTGGAATTGGTCGTCGCGTTCCAAATGACCGAAGCATCCGAGGCCAGATAATTCAGCGGCGAGCTTTGATCCATCGTCACGCCGTATTTGATCGCCAGATAGGAACTGATTCGCTGAAACTCCGCCGGAGTCAGCTTGCGCGTATACGCAATAATTTCAGGCGCGTAGCCGGTAAAAGGATTGTTCAATCCTCTGCCAACCATTGCCGTTCCGGCTGTCAAAGACGCAGCGGAACTGGCTGTAGCGGCAGTGCTATTCTGCGTCAGCTTGCCGTCATACAGCACATCCATGTTGCTGTTGCCGGGAACGTCATCGCCGCCGCCCACAATGTGGACTTCATTCAGCGGGACGTTCGTGGCAGCTCCGCGGTAATAGTAATCAGAGGTATTTCCACGCGTATCAAGCGCATTCATCTGAATGCCACCATCCTGCGCGCCCACATCCATCGCAAACAGCGTCTGATTGTCCGCCAACTTGTAATACGCCGTCAGCATGGATTGCTGCGTGGTCAGCAACGAGTTTGCGGCGGTTGTATTTCTGAGCGTGCGCGTCCCGCCAACGCCGAAGTCAAGGTAGGGATTGAAGTTAAACAGGCCGCCGCCGCTGCCGCTGGCAAGATCCGGCCCGGCGTTGCCGTCGGAATCATTGAAAACAAAAGCGTTCGATGATTGATCCGTCCAGGTATTGATGTTGTTTCCGGTCAGCGCCAGGCTGGAGGGAACGTCCGCTCTCAACCACAAGCCCAGCCCCAGAGTCACACCGCCGGGCGTTGCCGCCATCGGCGTTTGCACAAAAGCGTAATAAACGTTCCAGTTGATGCCTAAGCCAACCAGCGAAGTCACTTCAATTTGAATCTCGTCAAATGCCTTTGTCGTCAGGAAGCTGACTGCGTTATCGCCGGGGCCGCCAAACAGCGAAATTCCCAGCAAGCCTGAGCCGCTGGCATCTTCCTGTAACGTTCCGCCCAAATACGTTTTCAGGTGAAGCGATCCCAGCACATTCAGATCAATCAACCCGCCGCCCGCGTTCACCAAAAAACCCGCGCGATAACCCGCGGGCATGACGTTTCCGGCATTAACCGAAATTCTGGTGGTTCCGGCAATCGCCAGACCAATTGTCATGTTTCCGGTATTGGTAGTCGTGCTATCCACCACATTGGCGGTATTGGTGACCGAACAGGTCAAGAAGGTGCATAAGCCTCCAGTGCCTGTGCGACTGCCAACAATACTGGAAGTGAATGTTGGTGGAGTCACGGAAACTGGATTGTTGAAGCTCATCATTGCCGCAGCCGAGTTCCATCCCAGCCACTCACGAACCGTTTCGATGCCGCGCGAAAACGAAGCGCGCGCACTTGTGACCACACCGTTCTGTGTGTTGGGTGTCCCCCAAATCCCTGCCGCCATTCCTCCGACGTTGAACATAAAAGCGACGGCTAATACCAGCAGACACAATAAGCCTGCCAGAGCAGAGATCCGCCGCGAGGGCAGCAAGCCTTTGGCTTCGCGCAGTGAAAACCGCTTTATTGAAGTCGGGGGTTGATCTTGCGATTCAGTCGTTTGCTTCTTGCGAGGCCAAGGCCGAATGATGGCTGCCAGTATCGCGTAAATGGCGATCTTCAGAACTTGGATGGGCTTGTGTGTAGATTGCATGTTCGATTCCTTTTATGGTGAGCGCCAAGATCAACGGCGTAGTCCTAAACACCCTCTTCACCCGCCTGGGCGGATGAAGGCAACACGTGTCCGAGCCGGAGCTAAGAACAGCTCCGCGAAAATCGTTCAGTGGCAGTAACAATCTTTAACCCGCTGGCTTGCTATAACTAATGGCAAACTGATGCTTGCCTACCAATACTTCATGAAGTTACTTAGACTATTACTGCGCAGGCACTTATCGTGTAAGTGCTACTCTAAAAAAATTGAATAAGTAATGATTTGCACCAAGCGCGTGGCAGCGAGCTTTTCCGCCCTGCAAAAACACAGGGATCAACAACCGGATACAGAGATGCGATCCCTGCGTCAAAGTCACTGTTAAAACAGAGATGTCCTAACAATGACGCACACACACTGTACAAAACCAAAAGTTTTTTTGTGGATTGAAATGAATTCGTGAATCCTGCGTGGTAGCGTCAGACACCGTCTATCAGACAGGCAGCAAAGAAACCTACCGGCTGCCAAGACAACCGAACCATAACGCTACACCTTTCTTACTAACAGCAACAAGCTTATGAATTGGCGGCGCTAAACCCAGTGAGGCGCAGACTGTTACTAAAATCAAAGCTGTATTGCTGAAGCTACTTCTCGAATCCAGACTTACTTTACCAGCGTTACTTTGAAACCATCGTGATACTTTCGAAAATGAGCAATCTTGCATAAGCAACCAACGACAACGGGAGTTTCCGTAACACAACGCCAGCCATCGCGCGACAAGAGACAAGAGAGTCAGCGCAAACGCCAATTCAAGCTCACTAGAAAGACACAAAAACATGAAACAGGTTGTTACCTGGGAGGCCGTAAGAGAATTTCGTCGCCGGTGGAATTATTTTGATCAGTGGTGGCTGGCGGGTCACTGACAGTCGAGTCCGAATCCGTTAAAAGTTCCGTCACGTCCGGATCAGTCAACATGGGTTTCTCGTCCAGTTCGGTGACTTGAACAGCCAGGACCTGATTGCCTGAAAAAAGCAAACTGGAGCTTTGCGCATGCGAAATAACCTGACTGGCGGTGAAAAAGAAAACAGATACTACAACCGCGTAGGCAAATCGCCTTAAAAGAAGCTGGACTTGAATCAAAAGACTCATGTTTCCCCTTTATCTTCGCGCTCTCAGCGAAGAAGGTTTCTTCCGTTAAAGGTAACTCGTTGTATAGCTAAGTACGCCGGATTGGTGCGGCAGAAACGTATGCACCAACTGAAGAAAAATGGCCGTTGTGGGAAGGGCCACTGAACTGGGTTGCAATATAGCAATGCTGTTGAGGACCTTTCGTGATACTTTCGAAATTTCGCGCAACAAACTCTTGTTTAATCCATGCCTATGCAGTATGGTTTTGACGCGCTGATTGGCGTAAACGTTTTAGCGGTTGGTTCCCTACCCCCCCAGATACTGTGGACCCAATGACCTCTGACAACAATTTGCTTAAGGCAGCTTCTCGACTGGCGTACTTCAACCTCAGAGACAAGGAAGCTGCCGAATCAAGCACTGCTGCGGCTATTTCCAGGTTGAATGTCGTCGCTACGGCACAGAGCCGGCGTTACTATTACGTCCCCGGTGTTACTGCAAAAGCCTATGGCGTACGCACAAAAGTAACTTTGGGCGATTCGCACTTGCTACAACGCCTGATTTACGACGAAACAGAGCCTTACGAGCGTGATCAAGAACGCAATGGCTTGTTTGATGAAGAGCGGTTGTTAACGCACTTCATCAAACATCTGGTCTGGATCACGGTTAAGCGGAATTCGTTTTACGTAACATTAGGCATCAGTCGCCTGCTTTATCGTTACACCAACCTGGAAGCGATGGATCTGCACGCTCTGATCCTGCAAAACCCGAGCCGAATCAAAGAGTATGATTACTGGCGCTCCCGCAAGGGCCAGTTAATGAAGGAAGTAAAGGATCGCTTTGGTGATCTGATCGCTGTCACCCGGCGCGCGCATAACGAAGAAAGGTTTGTCGCTTGTGACGATCCTTCCCGTTTTGCTCCGTTCGTTAAAGAGTGCTTGAAAACACTCTTGCCCTGGGGCACCAATTGCCCCTTACCGGCTGACGCAGTAGCTGTTTCCGGTTCAATTCCATCGCTTGAATTCAATGGTGATGACCCGGATGCAGAGCATCAGATCGAAATATCGCGGATGCACGCGATCCTGCACTCTGACTGTTTTGCTCGGTTGGTTGCCGGATTAAGTCTTGATCCACCGGATTCCAGGCTCGAAGTGCCGCAGTTTTTTTGCCCGACAAATCATGATCATGGCGATCCCTTACACGGCGAGGAAACCAAGAATAAAACGATGACTTCCCCTGATTTGAACATCATACAAACGAAACTGATGGAGCATGAGCGATTGCTTCAACGCAGCAAGCCTCAACGATTGCAACTACTGGCTGGTCGCAGACAATGTGGAGTAATGGACTTGCAGGCCAACAGCCAGGCAAACTTTCGGCTGAACGAGGACGACGATTACATAGAATTACGCGCTTCTGCCGAAGAAGGAGGATTCAGCCTGGCGCTTTATCCAATTGATTTCACGCGGCTGAAAGAAGGCAAGGACTCAGACCAATTCGTCTTGGCGCTAGCTGACGGGCGCAAACTTGCGTTTTCCATTACCCCGCAGCGCAATGAAAACGACGAACTGATTGGCGCGGGAGTCAATGTGAATTATCAAGCCTCCTCCTGGCAATCTTGGAAAAGGAACTTCTCTTCCTTGTTCGCGGCCTCTGTTCCCTCGTTCCCTTACGCGCTGGCAGCGGCATTAATTCTGGCAAGTATGGTTGCCGGTTTGGCGTTATGGCGAATGACAAGATTCGATTCGCCCGAACACGCAATTGCCATTAACAAACCTTCTAGCGGTGAGGTCACACACAGTGGAGCGGTTGCTGTTCATACGCCAGGGCAGTTGGCTTCGCCTGGAGCCAATTCAACTTCGGGAAAACAAGTTCAATCAACCGACCGCAAAATCGGCGCAATCAATCCTGACGCCATACGAGACCCGGACGTACACGCTATCACTGCAGTCAAAACGATGG
>CAZXHW010000056.1:0-5744 GCA_964639915.1 uncultured Heliomicrobium sp. | reverse complement strand
GATGGCCGAAGCAAGCCAAATCTTCATCGAAATAACCGGCAACCATTCATCAGCAAAAGCTCTTTACGATCAATTGACGCAGCAATTCAAGGCAAGCGGGCGTTGGGAACCCGCCTTGAAAGAAGATACGGATGCTGCATTGAATGTGATCATCAAACCTGATGGGCACACGTTCCACTTTCAGATGGTAAATGCCAAAGGCGCCATCATCTGGCCGCTCCGAGCAAAATGGAAAACTTATTCAGGTGATGCGGAAGAGGTTGCGAAACAAGTGGTAAATGATTTGTTGAAGGCAGCGCAGTGAAAGGCGAAATCACCACAAAAGGCGCAAAAAGTACAAAAGGTTTTGCGGCAAATCAACGCTCGAATTTTCTTTTGTGACGTTTGCGCTTTTGTGGTTTCTTTCAGCGGTCTGGTTTCTCCACACTCTTCAAATTATTTCGGTTCTCCCTGCAGAATAAAGCCTGCCCAATAATAGGGCGAGGCCCATCGCTTTTCTTTCCACAAGGCGAGCTGAGCCGCGCGCAGTGCCGCAGCCGGAGTCTTTCCGCCAATCAGCATTTGCTGGTACAGGCGATCCATCAATTCTGCCGCTGCCATATCATTCACCGCCCAAAGACTGGAAATAACACGGGGAACGCCAGCATACATAAACCCTCGCGCCAAACTGATTGCGCCTTCTCCCCTGATTTCTTTGCCCAACCCTGTACGACATGCGCTGAGCACCACCAGATCGGCAGTCAACCGAAGGTTAAAAACATCGTTCAAACGCAACACGCCCAATCGTGATTGCCCACTCTCGTCCAAAAGAGAAAAGACCAATCCGGAAAGTTCCGGCGTCTGACTGTTAAGCAAACCGTGCGTTGCAAAATGCAGCATTCGGTAGTGGTTAAGGCTTCCACTTGTCACCAAATCACGGTTGGCTTTGAAGTCCAGCGCAGTCAGCCTGCGACTTTCGGGAACAAACCGGGCGATGCGCTCCGCCTCTTGCCGCGAAGCCATCAGTCGCGTCAAGTCTTGAGTATCGCGTTCGCTGTTTTCAGCCGAAGTGGCGCTCATCAGTTCCGAAGCCGCCATGGGCGGCTGAAATAGCTTCGACTTTTGTTTGTGAATGGACGAATTCTGGAAAGAGGAATCATTCTGGCTGAGCAAAAGCCTTTTATCACTCTGCGTGAAAACCGGATCGGCAATAATTGCCAAATCTCCTGTTGCTTGCTGGCGATGGGGAAGGTTTCGCCGCAACTCGGCCAAAACCGAAGCCGAAGGCAGACTAACGACTTCGTGTTTGACCAGAAGAGGATTTGCTTGCCAGTTCGATGTTGGCGGCGAATTTTTCTCAGCGGAAGGCTCTGGTAACGCGGCGAAAGGAATGTAATTGAGAATTCCATCGCCGGAAATCAGCAATCGCTTTTGCCCCAAGACCTCTGCCAAGGGCGCCAGCAATGTTTGGCTGAGTTTTGCAGCCACACCAGGCAATTCGGTGTGGGCCCGGTCAATGCGATTCCGTTTTTGCTCAGGCTTTTCGTATTTGATCGTTTCGCCCGGTGCCGCTAACCGATCATAAAAACCGCGCGCTTGTTGTTCGATCACGGAACGGCACGGTAAGGTAAAACTGCGCAATTCATTCTGGCTGACCACCCACAAATAACTTCGCTCTTCGCCAAGGGCGTATTCCAACAGCAAAGTATTGGAATCGAGCATTTGCTGAATTTCCGTCAGACCGATCGAGCCCGGATAAACCAGAGCAGCGTATTGTGGGCTGGAACGTTTAATTGCAGCTTTTGCCTGCTCATAAGACAAGCTGAGCGTTAGAATTTCCCTGTCCAGTTGTTCTATCTCTTCCCGTTTCTTCTTTGGCAGTTTGAGCACAGCGGCGCGCTCAGCTCTTTTTGTCATCAGTGTTTGAGCAGATTCCCGCTCACTCTCCAGCAAGCTGATGTCCACGCCTTGCCGTATATCCACACGCGCTTCGGCGATCAGGTCGGCCAAGGCTCTGGCGCGAGCGCTCTCACTGACGCGCAAAGCCTCGGCAGCGTATTGCTGTGACTGTCTGCCAGCATTTTCATTCGACGAACGCAGTTGTCGCTGCATCAACAGGTCAATATAGAATTCGTAATAGCGCCTGTTGGCGGCGGTAAAAGTCGCTCGAAAATCCGGATTGAGTAGCTGGATTCGCAGCGATTCAAAAATCTTCAATGCCTGTTCGATTTGCTCGCGTGACTGATCGAAATTCCCGGCAGTTCGCTCGATTCGCGCCAAGTCGCCGCGAATATAGGCTTCACGCATTGAATTGCCCAACGTTTGGTTCAGCGCCAGCGCCCGCGTCAGGTATTCCACAGATTCCACCAAACGGCCTTCCACTTCCGCCAGCACGCCAAGGTTTTTCAGCGTGACGACTTCCCCTTCCAAATTCCCCAGGGCGCGCCAAACCGACAAAACCTGCTGGTTGGTGGCAAATGCGTTCTGTTTGTCCCCTATCAAGTCATACAGACGCGCCATATTGGTCAGGGCGGCAGCCTCTGCGGTTCGGTCGCCAAGCGAGCGCGCCATTTCCAAAGCTTTCCGATACAGATCAATCGCCTGACCATTCTCCCCCAGCGCTTTATAAACGGCTCCCATGTTGACCAGCAGCGATGTTTCCAGTGCTCGTTCACCCAAGGCCTGGCTAAATGCGAGCGCCTGTTTATAACAATCAACCGCTCTGGCCTTGTCGCCCAGCCTGAAATAAAGCGTGCCCAGCGCATTTAGCGCCAGATTTTCGCGCATGCGGTCGCCTTCGCGATGGCTCAAAGAAAGGGATCGCTGATAACTTTCCATCGCCGCCTGCAACTCTCCACAGGTCTGTTGAACCAATCCCAACAGATAAAGCGTGCGGGCTTCTTCTCGAATGTCTTGTAATTCTCTCCAAAGTTTCAAGGCCGTTTGATACTTCTCACTCGCGTTTCGCAGACTCTCTTTGGCAGCTTCGGCACTCAAGATCGAACCTTCAGCGGTCAGCCTTTCCGCATTGATTCGTGTTTGATCTTCGGGAACGGCAGGACGATGCTCTTCAACGCGTATCAGGTACGTTCCACCCAGGCCTTCCCGCTGCCGGGCACGAACGGTAACGCGAATGGCCATCTTTTGTGATGCGATGACAGAAGCCGTCTCTTTGCCTGCGGAATCCACTTCTATCAGCGATTTGCCGTCCGCATTCAAAAGCGATGTGACAACTTCCACCATTCGTTGCTCGACGGCGATACGCAAATATTGCCCCGCCTCAAGCGTGATCGCATAGGAATGAAGCTCGCCGCCGGCAATTTGGCGTTCGATCTGCTCACCAAAGACTAAATCCTGGGCGGGTTGCGGTGGGTCTTGAGAATTGGCTGAAATACTGGCCAGATCATTCAGGCCAATGCTCCAAAAAAGCAAGATAAGCATTGGCACTTTCAATAAGCGATTGTGTATGTGTTTGTAATTTGACTTCGTCAAACCCCGGGTAGCGCGCGAAATGGGGAGCATGCTCACCTCCGTGAGATTCCGGCAATGGATTTGCATTAGTCAGGCCGATCCTTTCCCCGCAAACACTGACTGCCTCATCGTCTGCGCGAAATAGTCACTCTGCCTGGCGGATAGGCAAATTTACGACTGAGAAACTGGAACCGAACTGGTTCCTTCTCAATCATTGCTACAAATTTTTTATAGTGAAGGGTTCTAGAATTGGACGAGCGCTGCTCACCTTTACAAGGACAATGCCTGAAGTCCTCAGACAAAATATGTAGCGGCTTTGGCTTGCTGCGTCAAAAATTCCCTGAAGAGTGGAAACAACCGGACTTCTCCATTGAGGAATTGGGTACTATCGGTCGCATTCTGAAATTTGTGGGGTGCGAAACCTAAAAGTATCACCGACAAATTCATCTTAATACATTTTTCAATTTCTCGGTGTGAGACTTTCGAAAAAATTTTCTTCGCGGCCTGCCGTATGGTGAAGAAAGTGCTTTCATTTTGTGGGAGCAAATTCCAACGTTTTAGCAAAGCAGAAAGGTTATGGTTCAACCATATTGCTGTCGTAAATAATTACCACCATTCCAACTGCGGCAAGAGCACTGAATTCCTGAGCCGCAAACATGGGAATGCGGATGCAGCCATGACTGGCGGGAACGGGCGGCAGAGATGGATTGCCATGAATTGCCACGCCCTGATTAATGTAGTTGGGATAATAGAGCAGGCCCAGCGGACTTTTGCGCCACCCATTGATTTTGCGTCCCACGCTGAACCGGCCTTGAGGCGTCATGGCACGCCGGGTCCGGCCTCCCTCCGTAAACCACTCGCCGGAACCTGTTGAAACAGGCAGAATGCGCAACGGCACATCGCCGACGTCGACCAGAAAAAGCACCTGCCGGCCCAGGTCAATTTCAATGTGCGGGTATCCGCTTTCCAGTGAAGTTGGGCATTTTGCTTCACGCAAAGCCAGTAATTCTTCTTCGGTCAAGATTCCAGTCCGGGCGCGATTTTCGACTTTTTGGAATGCGATCAGCGCGTGGCGCAACGATTCCTCTTGAGCCTCGCCTTCTGGTTTAAGCCAGTACCCCAAATCCGCCAAGCGCTGTCTGGCTTCGCTTACCTGCGTGGCGCTGGGACCGTCTGGAACTTTGCTTTTTTGCGCCTGAACCAAAACGCCATAATTACCGAACAACATCGCCGCAGCGATGAAGCAGCCCCAACATACTTGAGCCGCGAATGATTCGTATTTCCGTTCAGGGTTTTGCATATCAAATCTCCGAAGACGAATGGTTGCCCTCTTCCCTTTTTACCGGAATCAAAAGAGAGCAATGGAAATTGCAAGGAGCAGGCCAGCAGAAATTCTCCGTTTCGAAGAAACTACAGTAGAAAAATGCGCGAAAAGACTCAGTCGTAAGCGAGAAAATCCCCAGCTAGATCAACCAATTCATTCTTTACGGGGCTGTTTCCACAAATGGGCCACTGGCATAACGGTTGCCAGTCTAAGGGGAACGCTAAATTTCGCGCGATTAAGTTCAACATTCCGCTCTGCGCATAGAATTGGCTGGCCGAAACAGCGTGACCCAATAGTCCTGGGGAATAATTTATGGTTAAAGACAAAATACTGGTTGTAGATGATGACCGCTCAATCCGATGGATGCTGGTCGAATCTCTGAAAGAATGGGGCTATCAGACGGTGGAAGCCGCAACGTATCAGGCGGCTCTTTTTGCGCATGAAACGGAATCGCCAGCGGCGATCTTGCTGGACATTGACTTGCCTGACGGATCAGGGCTGGACGCCCTTCGCGAAATCAGAAGCCGACATCCCGAAGCAATCGTGATTATGGTCACTGCCAACGCTTTCTTTGACAAAGCGATAGAAGCACTGCGCGGCGGCGCGTTTGATTTCATCAGCAAGCCGATCAACTTGCCTGAGTTGCAAGTCACCTTGCGCAATGGTCTGGAAACGCGACGGCTGCGGAAAAAAATCAGCGTTCTTCGCCGCCAGCAATCGCACCAGTTTAACTTCGATCAACTGATTGGAACTTCTCCGGCAATGAAAGAAATGGTTGCGTTGGCGCGCAAGGTCGCGCTGAGCGAAGCCTCAGCAGTCCTGCTACAAGGCGAAAGCGGCACGGGGAAAGAACTGGTTGCCAGAGCGATCCATTACGATTCCCCGCGTGCCGAAGGACCATTTGTGCCCATCAACTGCGCGGCCATTCCGGAAACCTTGCTGGAAAGTGAGTTGTTTGGCCACGAAAAAG
>CAZXHW010000055.1:0-16786 GCA_964639915.1 uncultured Heliomicrobium sp. | reverse complement strand
TCAAAGAACGGAGAGTGGCAGAAATGCCTTGCTCCCAGATTCGGCTATTGAGCCTTTCTTTTTTGAGGTTACTTGGCTGCCCAAGTCGAACCTTCACAAACGTATAGAGTTGTTTTCGGTCCGCCGCCGGTTCGCGTATATAGGCTGCCTGACACGCACGATCCTGAAGGCACTGTGGTTCCACTCGACCAGATTGGGCCGGAGGCCAGTTTGAACGCCAGCGCTGAATGCGACGCATAACCGCTTCCATCGCCAGTTCTGGTTTCCAACGTTGTGCCGTTGCTTTTGAGTGACGCGCCACTTCCTAAGATTACGCGACCGCCGATGGTCAGATTTGGCTGAGTCGCTGCTGAGCCGGAAATATAGCTGGCATTGTTTGAGTCCTTTACCCACACGGACCTTGAGCCTGAACCAAGCGAAACAACGGTTGGAACTGTGCCTGTTTCAAGCGTATTGTTTTCAATAACTAGGCCGCGCGCGGTATTGACACGGATAGCAGCAATGGAAGCTCCGGCGAAGACGTTGTTTGCAATCACACCCGTCACATCGGCAGGACCGTTCAGGTCAATATTGTATTGAGCGCTTTTTCCGCCGAAAAGATTTTCGGAAATGTTCAACCCTTGGGCAAAGCCATTGGAAGCGATTTGCACCAGTAAGGCGTCTGAATTTGCAATGTTCTCAAAGTAGTTCCCAACGATGGATGAGGCGTAAAGCACTTCAGCTTTGATGGCACCATGGATATTCCCTTCGATGACATTGTTCTTGATCTGAAAGTTGGTTGAGGGCCAGGCACCATTGGGTAGTACCTGATTAATTCCCAAGCCATTGCCGGTAATGTGGTTATGCTCTATCCACAGTCCTGCTGCGCCGCCCGGACCACTAACTCTGATGCCGTCCCCGACGCAGAACCAGATTTCGCCGTCCAAAATACGAATAATCGCGCTATTGGTCGCAGGCGTGCCGCCGATAATGTGAATTCCTGCCGTGCGAAATCCAACAAATCCGCCATCAATATAAAGCCCGGAAAGCGTAACCTGATAGTTATTGGTCAACTCAATACCTGTGCTGGAAGCTGAATTGGTTGAGAGCGTAAAGTTCATCAGCTTCAAATTGTCATAGCCATTGGTGTAGCTGCCTTCCGGTTCGCGCATTGCGACTCCTGAGCCTGTGTAGCGAAGTACAGACTTTTTGCCGATACCGACAATTAGGCTGTCTTTTCTGAGTATAAGCGTCGCGCTGAAATTAAAGGTGCCTTCGGGAATCATAATTGCGTAACCAGAATTTATAGCGTTTTGCAGAACAGAAGAGTTGTCAGTCGTCCCATTGCCAATCGCACCTAAAGAGATAATATTCCTGTACACATTTAAGCGCGGATCGTTGTCACCAGCAGTAATTGGGTCGTATGAATTTGTAGGATCCGTAGCTAAACGTGCCATGCCTTTATTGACCTTTGAAGCGTCTTGTCCATTAACCCACGAAATTGAAAAAGGAAGTAAGAAGAAGGTCGCAAACAGGGCTTTTCGTAAACTCATTGAAAATAATGTCCTTTCTGATCTTTCCGATCATTGAATCGCCGCCCCTTTTTGCAGTAGGATTCTCGTTGCCAGACGATGCATCCTTCTCTGCATTATGAGCGGAGGTTGTATTGCCTCGAAGCCTTATCGCCACCTGCCAGTGGTGATAAGGCTGTTTATTTTTTTTTCTCGAGATGCTGGAGCGTTTCCACACCTCTACCATATAGACTCAGTTCGATGATGTTGAACTGTGCTTCAGCAAATGCTTGGCTTATTCATATTCATCTGAACCATGCCTTTTTGCAGGCCATTGATAAAGACTATCTCTTCATTTTGACCAAGTGGGATTTTTTGCGTGATAAGAGCGTTTGCGAGCTTGCCAATAGCCAACTGATTCGCCACAGTGGGATTGTGGTTGTTTGAATCTGTTCTGTCAGTCTCGCACAGTCCAACTCCATTAACTAATGTGGGAAGGAGTCGGTGTAGTAAAGTTACTCTACAATATCTGGAGTGAAATGTCAGCTACATAGTTGCGATTTGTAGGAGGTTTTCTTATGACCCTGTCGGCTATGTTGGATAAAGAAGCTGCTATGTTTAGTTTAGTGTGACACCAAAAAATGCTCTATCTGCTTTAATCTCAGAAGATACTAGATTTATTTGGGCCGATTGATCAATCTAACCTCAATATATGTTGTAGGACAATGATCAATTTTATGAGAGCTCCAACTTTGCGTATATCTTGGTAAATATCTTTAACGATTGTTGATTCAAAGAAAGGGCTATTACATAGGGTTGAATTTAAATAGGCTAAAATCTCGCTGAAACTGCCATTTTCTGTTTGCCCTCGCATTCCAGGCAAATTCAACTGATGAAAGGTTTGCGTGAAATTGTTTATTGGCTATGAGGGCATAACTTTCCGATAAATACACCTTTCTTTTTCTTGACTGAATATTTAATATCTGCGCCGAAATTCAACGCTGTCTTCAATATACTTATATGGGGTTTGCAACAAAAGCTATTCACGCAGGGCAGGAACCTGATCCGGCAACCGGTGCGGTTGCCATTCCTATTTACCAAACATCTACATACGTTCAGGAGGCTCTTGGGCAGCATAAAGGGTACGAGTATGCGCGTACGCAGAATCCCACACGCCTTGCCCTAGAAAAAAATCTGGCGGCGCTTGAAGGCGGAATTTCAGCGCATTGCTTTGCCTCTGGAATGGCAGCGATTGATACCGTGCTGAAGCTGCTCAAAGCCGGAGATCACGTCATTGTTTCAGACAACACATATGGCGGAACCTATCGGCTGTTTGAGCGCGTGTTACGGGGATTTGGCCTAAGTTTCAGTTACGTTGACACAACAGATGCAGTCAACGTCGAAAATGCCTTACTGCCAAATACGAAAATGATCTTCGTTGAAACGCCGACCAATCCAATTATGGCTGTCGCTGATTTGGAAGGAATTGAGCAACTGGCCAAGGCGAATGATCTTCGGTTCGTGGTAGACAACACATTTATGAGTCCATACTTTTTGCGCCCGATTGAATGGGGAGCTGACATTGTTGTTCATTCGACAACGAAATACTTGAATGGCCATAGCGATAGTGTTGGTGGAGTGGTGGTAACGGCTCGTTCAGAAGATGCAGAGCAAATCGGTTTTTTACAAAATGCGGTCGGTGCAATTATCTCCCCGTTCGACTCGTTTTTAATTATGCGAGGAACCAAAACTCTTGCCATAAGAATGAATCAGCACGATGCGAACGGTCGTTCGGTTGCCAATTTTTTAGCTGATCACCCAAAAGTTCAGAAAGTTTATTACCCTGGATTGTCAGGGCACCCGCAACATGAGCGGGCAAAACATTTAATGACTGGTTTTGGAGGCATGATAGCCTTTGAAACAGGTTCTCTTGCGGCAGCGCGAAGTGTATTGGATAATGTCCGCCTCTGCGCACTCGCTGAAAGCCTCGGCGGCGTTGAAACATTGATTTCCCATCCGGCGACGATGACACATGCTTCGGTCCCGGCAGAGCAACGTGCACGGCTGGGTATTTCGGATGGGCTGGTGCGAATTTCTGTCGGAATTGAAGATGTTGAGGACATCATTGCAGACTTAGACCTGGCGCTCGAGCGAGCGTAGAAAAAGTGAAAAGGTGAATTGTGACAAGTGACCGGCAGCAGTAATCCACTCACGAATCACTTCATAGCTAATCACTCATCACTAACTTTTATGGCCGAGTTTCCAACCATCAACTTAGCGCTTTATGCCCAAACAGATGTGGGAATGGTGCGCAGTGGCAATGAGGATAACTTTCTTATCCTTGATCTTTCGACCGGTAAAAGCTGGACAGCCACAGACGAAGAGCCTCGGGATTTATTGACCTATACGCAAGGATACTACGGCACATTGCTGGCAGTTTCCGATGGTATGGGAGGCGCTTTAGCCGGTGAAGTTGCGTCACGAATGGCAGTTGAAACTGTGCGCGACCGTATGCTGCAGCTTCAGGCGCACGATACTTATGGCAAGATGCCATTTCCTGAGCGAATGCGTTTGGCTGTTGAAGAAGCCAATCTCGTCATTCACGCTGATGGGCAAACTAATCAACTACATAGAGGGCTTGGAGCGACATTTACTTCAGTAGCCATCAATGGCGACCATTTATATTTTGCTCAAGTCGGTGACAGCCGCGCTTATTTAATCCGGCAAGGCCAGATTTGCCGGGTCACGAAAGATCAGTCGCTTGTCCAGCAATTGATTGATGCCGGTCAGATCACTGAAGAAGAAGCTGAAACGCACAGCTACCGTAACGTTATTTTGCAAGCTTTGGGAGCGCACAATAACGTAAATGTTGAGGTAAATTCGGTTCATCTTTGCCAACTGGATACCCTGTTGCTTTGCAGCGATGGTTTATCGGGAAAGATACATGCGAACGAAATCGCCGAAATCGTCAATGAAGCAAGCGACTTCAAATCGGCTTGCCAGGCATTAATCAATCTGGCAAACGAGCGGGGCGGCGAAGACAATATTACAGTGATTATCGTGCAGTTTTCCGGCTCCGGATTGCCAATACCCAATGGAACGATAGAACCGAAGAGTTTGGCTCGTTCGCCCGATACCCCAACAGAAATCAGTTGGAACTCTGGAGCCACCACCGATCCGCTAGAGAATCCGCTTACCAATCAAATGGCGCCATCAGACGCTGATGGCGCCAGAAAAACAGAACCCTTACCGACCCCACCCAAGCAAGCCACGTCTTTTACTGCGCCGCTTTTCAAGCAACAAGATGAGCGGAAACGCACGAATGATTTATCCGATCGTGTTGAACCGATTACTGCCGTTTTTGCTGTCGAAGATCTTCAAGCGGATGTGCCAAATTTCAATGATCATGCGCACTCTGCCACAACTGCACCTATTGGCGGGCGAAACACGAAACCACTTTCGGCTGTAACCACTCAATCAGTTGAAATTCCTGATTACGCCCGCGCTGCCCAACCTCCATCGTCAAAAAATGCCAATGGGAGTAGTGCTTCAGATGGAAAAAATCCTTCTAAAACCAACCTTCTGATTTTCTTTGCACTCGTGGTGGCCGGAATTGCCGGATTGACTTTTTTGGCAATGACTTACCTCAAAGACCAGAAGGCCGCTCAAAAGAAAATCAACGAACAGCAAGAAGAGGTGCAGAAGGAAAAACTGGGTAGCGTTAGCTTGGTGAAAGATAGGATTACAGCTTTGAAAAATAAGCTTGTGACGCCCAATAAGCCATCCATCGAGAGTAAGCTTGAGTATTGGCGCAATCGGTTGAGCGAATTCGAGCAGCAGCTTGATGGCCTGAGTGACAAATCACCTGACGAGGTGAAAAAGATTTGTTCAGATATTGAGGGAGAAATTCAGAAAATTGACGACGAGTTTAACAAGGCGCAGGGCTTGCTCCCTTCCAGCAAACTCAACCGAGAGCCCATTAAAGTGTAACCACTCTTTAAAGCATCACAACGAATACTGACCTGACTCCTGCCACTTTTCGCACTTCAGCAGCTATATTTCCGATGTCCACAGTACTTTTGGCCGGAACCTTCAATGTAACCATTCCATCTTTGACTGAATAACGCACTCCATTCCAGTCATTACGTGTAAAGAAAACTTCCGCCAGTTCACGAGCGACCTCTTCATCGTTTCTGCGAATTATTGAAACGGCTTTTCGGCCGCCAGCGCGCGTGGCGCTTTTGGTTCCTTCCACGGAAGCCTTTGCTGCATCCTTTGATTTCGAGGCAACATACACTCCTCCGTCCCAACCTTTTTCCAATGTGTAGCGGGTGCCTTCTTTCGTTTTCGATGCGGCATACGCGCCTGCATCCACACTTTTTTCCAGTCCAAACCGCGCTCCCTCTCTAATGGCTCCTCCAGTGCGTTCGGCTAAATTGGGATCATTCGGGTCAGGAGCAGGGTAAATCAATCCCAACTTTTCATAGGTTGCTGAATAAATGTTGCCACTAACAGACAAGCCGCTTTTGCGTTGGTAGGTTTTCACGGCTTCGCTGGTTCCGGCGTCAAGTTGACCGGTGATTGCAGTCTTTAAGTAGCCCAATTCACGAAGCTTCACCTGAACGGCGATGACTTCGTTTTTGTTGATCCGCGCGCCAGGAGGCAGTTTTTTTTCAGTGGATTGTTGAGCCGATGCGAGCGTAAAAAGCAGGCAAAACGCCGTTAGAATCGAAATGGCCTGCCGTGTCGTCTTATTGGTGATTATCTGAGTTCTCATCGGATTTCTTGTCGCGTTTGCGCGATTCGCGTGGAATCTGAATTCGGTATTTGCGGATTTTGCTATATAAGCGAGGTCGGTAAATTCCCAGCACCTGCGCCGCTGCTTGTTTATTTCCTTTGGTGCGCTTTAGCGTCTGTTCAATGACGACTCGTTCTATCTCTTCCAATGTCATTTCGGGCGGAATGTAAAAGGCTTGCGGAGATTCTTCCGACAAGGAGTGTTCGCCAAATGGCAAATCTTCGGGCTCTATGCGCGAACCTTTGGCCAGCAGCACCGCGCGTTCAATTGCGTTTTGGAGTTCGCGAACATTCCCGGGCCAGCGATGCGCGAAGATTCTGTGATACGCCGTTTGCGTAAAGCCTTGTAGTGGTCGGCTGTATTTGTCCTTGAACTTTTGGAAGAAGAAATCCGTCAGCAGTTGCAAATCTTCTGCGCGTTCCCGTAAAGGCGGCACGTTGATGGTGATGGTCGAGACTCTGTAAAACAAATCTTCGCGCATCAATCCTTCCTTAATCGCTTCGCGCGGCTCGCGATTGGTCGCACAGATCAGCCTGAAATCTGCTTCAAAGGTTTCCGTTGAACCAACTGGGCGAAAACGGCGCTCTTCCAGTACGCGCAACAGCTTTGGTTGCAGTTCTATCGGCATTTCACCGACTTCGTCCAGCATCAGGCTGCCGCCTTTTGCCTGGGCAACCAGGCCGGAGCGGTTTTGAATCGCCCCTGTAAATGCGCCTTTCACGTAGCCGAAGAGTTCGGCTTCAATCAATTCCTTTGGCAAGGCAGAGCAATTTACTTTGACGAATTCGCTGGCAGAGCGCAGCGAATTGAAATGAATTGCGTTCGCGATTAATTCTTTACCTGTGCCGGATTCGCCGATGATCAACACGTTGGCATCGCTTTTGGCCACGCTGGTAATTGTTTCGTAAATCATCTGCATGGATTTCGACCCGCCGATGATGTTGGAAAACTCCTGCTTCTGGAAATGTTTTCGCAGGCTTTCCGATTCGCTGACTAGGCGTTGGCGCTCAATTGCCTTGTCCACCAGCAACAGAATCTGTTCCGGCTCAAACGGTTTTTCCACGAAGTAAAACGCGCCTGACTTGGTTGCTTCCACAGCTTCCGAGACGGTGGCGTGGCCAGTAATGACAATTACTTCCGTGTCGGGTGACCGCTCCTTGACCAGGCGTAGTAATGACAAACCTCCTTGCCGATCATCTGGCAATTGCAAGTCTGTAATGACCAAATCAGGTGTCAGTCGTTCCAGCATCGAACGTGCGGTGCCAAAACTTGAAGCAACCTCTACGTTGTATCCTTCAGCACCGAGCAGCAAACGCAGCCCATCCGTTATCGAAGGTTCGTCGTCTACGACTAAAATTTTATTGTCACTTTTCAAGAGCAGGTGTCTCCAGCAATCTCACCAATTTCAACCACAAATCTTAAATTCCAAGGGTCAATTTGACTTCCGAGCCAATAGGATCTGCTGCCAGAATGACAACTGTCCCTTGGTGCGCTTCGATTATGCGCCGAGCCAAAGTCAGATTGAGCGAGCTTTTGTTCATTCGTTCAGTTGTGAGCAAGGCAAAAAAAGATTGCCGTTGTTCCTCGGTAAGTTGTTCGCCTTCGTCAAAAATCGAAAGTTCCACAACGTTTTCCGAACGATGTAGTTTCAGTATCAACCGAGCACTTTCCGGAGAAACCTCGATCGTTCGGGCAAGAAATGTGCTAAGCGCAAAAAGCATCTGCTGCGAATCCAACCGTAACGATGGCACCTCAGAAAATTTCGTTTCCAGCTTCAACTGACGCTCATCAATTTTCGGCTGAAGCTGGTTGATCGCCAGTTCGACCAGCGAAGCAAGTTGAATTTCATTCAATTTTAGCTCAATGGGGCGTGATAACTTGACGACCAGCGAAGCATTTTCCACCATTTCATTTAACGTTTGAACAATCTTGTCGGCGATTTCCAATCCTTCAGCGACATCAGGATTTGCGGCGAAGCGCTTCTTCAAATAAGCGGCGTACAGCTTGATTCCGCCCATTTGGTTCTTGAAATCATGAATCAAACGGATGGTTGTGCGGCCCATTTCAACGATTTCTGTTTGATTTACTGTTTCCGCAGTCAATTCAACTGCGAACAACGGAACTGATTGAAAACCGTTGAGCCGTCGCAGAGATAACCGTCGTTGGTTGAATCCGCAACTTACTGGCATCTGTGCCGACGATTGTTCCTTGGCAACAAAGCCTTCAAATAACGCCACCAGTTCTGCGCAGCCAACTGTTGCCGCAAACTGCGACAACAGCGCACCTTCCGATACCGTTTTTCCCTCTATGGTTTTGTTGCCATTGAGCAACAAAACCGTTTCTCGATCTGCCGTCACAACTTGACCGTCTGCTTGGCACAAAAGCATTAACGCTTCAGGAATGTTTGCAGTCATCGCTACACCCAGGGGAACAGGGGAGGAAGTGAGGGGGATAAATTGTTGATTGAATACTGTTGCTACAGCACCTGTATGCTAACAAACTGGCCAGCCAATGAGAAGGTGTGCGCGTGGCAATTACTGGCATTCAGTGACGCCATCCTTCATGAAGCTGTGGTGCCAAATGCCGGGCGCATATGCGTTTTCAGTCAGCACAGGAGTTCTGCCTTCCAAGTCAGTGCCTGAAAATGACAACCGAAAGCGCAGTTTGGCATCGCTGGTCACCTCGCGCTCAAATCGTTCGCGGATGCCTTGTTGACTATATGACTTGGTGGCAAGGCAAAAGCCCTTTTTCTGCTCGTTATAATTGGCATAGCCAGGAATCAACTCCACCGTGAAGTTATAAGTGACTCCGGCTTTGAACGTTGGGCGTCCTCCAAAAAACATCTGTTGCGGAGTTTGCAAACCAGTTGGCAAAGGATCAACGTAACTGCGATACAGCTTCAAGCTCAGTGCGCCAGTGTAAGTGTTGGTAATGCGTTCCGGGTAAGCTTGTGGATAAGGTGAATACTGGCCATCAACAGGAAACCGGATCGAATATTTCAACCGCACGCCAATTGGATGTCCGCTCTCTGACAGCATCGGCTCGTCTGACCAGCTTAAGATTTGCGCGCGAACAATTTTGTATTCGCCTGCGACTGCATTTTTGTCCCAATCCTGAACCGGTTGGGAGGCAATCGCAGCGCCCGGAGCGTCAGGTTGCGAGTTAATAGGTTCGGCAGTCGCAGGGCGCACCAGCCAGTAAAAGACTCGTTGAAATGTTTTGCCACTGGAATCGCGGCCTCGCGCACGGATGCGAAACGGTTGGTCAGGCGTTTCCAGCAACAAGGTAAAATTATATGGATTGGAAAAATCGCTTTGCCGAATTTTGATGGGCGCGATCAGTTCACCCTGTTCGCTGATGGATTGAAATTCCATCGCTTCGATGTTGAAGCCGGATGCATAAAACTGGGCTTGCTGGCGCGAACCGCGCACGGGTTGGAACTTATCGAGCTGATGAATCAGGTTCCGCGCAAAAAACTGCATGCAGCAAATATAAAGATCGCCCTGCGCCCAGGCTGCAGCGCTAAAATTGCCGGAACCACTCAACCGCATTTTCCACAAGCCTGGGCGCGGATCCCACATGGCGATGGTTCTTCTGCCATCTGCCTCTGTGTCCAGAATGTTGGGTTCGTTCAGCGGAACCACGCGTCCGGTTGGAGAAATCATCTCCAGTTTGAAACTTTCATTCGAGCGCACAGAAAAGAAAACTCTGAGCACGCCAACTTCAACAGGTACTTCTATGTCGCGCGCTTCGCTGGATAGCTTGCCGGATAATAACGTGATGTATTGCTGATTCGGGTCTTCCTGAAGTGCAACGGATGCCTCGGCCACGAACGGCTTCATCCAAAATCCGAGGCAGACCAGTAAGCTGGAAGCGGCCAGTGACATCAAAAATGGTTTCAACTTCATGATGGAATTTCCTGCGAGCAAGCGGTTTGACATGTTGAGTGTGAAGCTTTTCAGTTTGAGCAAGCTTCGTCAAGTCCTGCCGCGCAAATAGAGACGTCATCTGCTTGGACTGCAACTGCTTGGCCGTGATAGATTGCGTCAGTTTTTCCCACAAACAAAAAACTCATTCAAGGAGGAAGCCGAATGCCTGATCTTGTTCTGATCGCCGATGATGACCGCGACGCCCGCGTTTTGTGGACAGCAGTCGCCGAAGCTGAGAGTTTGAAAGTTATAGAAGCCGAAGATGGTCGTCAGGCGATTGAGATTTTGACCCAGGACGCAAATTTCGACCTGGTCATTCTGGACGTGAACATGCCTTTTGTTGAAGGGTACGAAGTTTTACGGCACATGCGGCAGGACGACCGATTGAAAGAAATTCCAGTCATTATTTCCACTGCCGATCGAACGACACGCGGACTTACCGGTGTGCCTGTAGACGGCAAAACATCCTTCATTAATAAAGCCTCCGGTTTAGACAACATGCGGCGTGGAATTACTGCTGCGCTGGGCAGGCAATAACCTCTTCAACTTTCCGGCAATAGATATGTCCCAGGACCAGTGTCCACTATGCAGCCGCTCCGGGCGTCAAGCTGCGGAAGATGCGGACGAATCTCTCATTTCGTTGATCCAATCCAACCAGCCAGGCTGGCAACCTGCGCATGGGCTTTGCCAGCCGTGTTTTGATTTGTTTCGCGGGGCGCGCGATCGTTTCAACGCCAATCCAAAAATCTTCCGCGATGGTGAATATCACATTTTGCCAACCCCATTGCGCGTCGGCGCAGATGAACGTTTTGCCGGACGCGGAGTGACAATTGCCTTTCTGGATTCCGGCTTTTATCCCCATCCTGATCTGATCGAACCTCACAATCGAATTCTGCGCTACGTTAACATCGCCAATCCGAACTGCGACGAAAGAGAATTCAAAGAACCGAATGATTCCAGTTGGCACGGAATGATGACTTCAGTTGTCGCTGCTGGAAATGGCTATCTTTCAGGCGGCGCATATCGCGGCTTAGCCTGCGAAGCCAATCTGGTGCTGGTCAAGGTCGGTTCGGCCAATCGCATTGTTCACGAAGACATACAGCGCGGGCTGGAATGGGTGATCAAACATCGGGCCGAGCACGATATTCGAGTTGTCAACGTTTCCTGCGGAGGCGATTACGAAGCCTCGTACCTAACGGATCGCTTATCACAAGCCGCCGAGCAAGCTGTCAAAGAAGGGATCGTCGTTGTCTGTGCGGCAGGGAATTCTGGTGGCGGCGACAATCACGCCGTTTTGCCGCCAGCTTCAGCGCCTTCGGTTATTACTGTCGGAGGCTTCAACGATAAAAATACTCTGGAGCTGGCTGACAACGCGGCTTACCATTCTTCTTACGGGCCGACGATTGATGGATTGCAAAAGCCCGAAATCGTCGCGCCAAGCATCTGGCTTGCTGCTCCAATTCTTCCCGGAACCGCGACAGCAGCCGAAGCCAGGCTGTACGACACGCTTCAGGATGCGCCTGACAGTGAATTGCGCGACGTGCTGAAAGGCAGTTCGGGAATTGATGCGCAGCTTGACGCCGCCAGCGACCTGCCGATTTATCTATTACGCCAACTGGTTTCGATCAAACTCCATGACGCCAACGTCATCAGCGGCCATTACAAACACGTTGATGGCACCAGCTTCGCCGCGCCGATTGTTGCTTCTGTTGCCGCGCAGATACTGGAAGCAAATCCTCGCCTGACGCCTCAGCAAGTCAAACGAATTCTGATGGATACAGCTATCCGGCTGGAAAGTGTTACGGTTGATCGCCAGGGAAGCGGAACGATCATCCCTGCGCGCGCGGTCGAACGAGCGCTACAATTCCAATGAGAAGTATTTGCCAGGATGTATCTAATTGACGGCAACAATGTGATTGGCCAACGTGGCAAAGGCTACGAAAGCTGGTTTAGCGATAGACCGGCGGCAAGGCGGCGTTTGCTGGATGATCTGGCTCAGTTGGCTCGTGTGAAGAAATTGAAGCTGTCGGTTGTTTTTGATGGCGCGCCAGAAGATGCCATTCCGGACGGGTCGAGCTTACGAAGTATAAAAGTGTTCTATGCGCGGCAAAACTCCGATGCGGATAGTCGCATCATCGAGATGGCCGAAGCGGAGCGAAACAAAAAGAACCTGATCGTAGTGACTTCAGACAACCGACTTGCGCAACGCGTCAAAGTCTGCGGGGTTCGAGTGATGCGTTCAAGTGACTTTCGCCAGATGATGGAAGAGGCTTCTCAGGCAGAAGCCTTGTCAGGCCAATCGCAGGCAGAAGTAGAAAATGTAGACGAATGGCTTCGCTATTTTGGTGCAGACGCCGATGAAGACGAATAGGCAGGAAATTGCCAGCCCACTAAAAAAAGAATTGTTTTCGTCTTGCTGCCTAACTATACTGCGCCCGCTCGATAGCTCTCAGCTTTGAATGTCTCAGCAACAATCAGCACAGCCAGAGCAATTTCACAGTCAATATCACAAGCGGCGGAAGATTGTTTTTGAAGTCTCAGCACGAGGAATGATTTAGCCGATCAGTCCTGATTCAGTGTGAATTCTTTCAAAAAGCGTTAAGCCTTTGCCAGTTTCAGCAGCCGAAATCCGCTTATCAATTTGTAGAGATTCGATAAGGAGTGAACCCATGTACCTTTTGATTGGTGACGATCGTGATCCTTGCATTGCGGGCGTTAGAGCGCATTTGCGCACGCGCGGGAAGCGCGTGGTTGTCACGACCATGCCGCTGTCCGACGATTGCCGATTCGCCTGGCGTCTGGACAAAAATGTTTCGTCTAGCCGGACTCATTTCATAACTGGCGACGGCGAAACCGTGAGCAACAATGATTGGCGTGGGGTATTGGTTCGCAGTTTCGGAGAATCGGCGGAATCAGGCGGGTGGAACGCAGATGACTTGGCTTATGTTCAAACAGAAACGCAAGCGGCGCTGATTGCCTGGCTGAAAAGCCTTAGTTGTCTGGTGATCAATCCACCGCTGGCTGAAAACTGGTTTCGACCGCATCGCACTTTGCCTGAACAGCAAACGATGTTTGCGCGTGCCGGGTTGCCGACGCTGGCATCCATTGTGACAAATGACCCGATTGCCGCCAGAAAATTTGTCGGTCGCTGGAACGGCAATGCGACTTATACCCCTCTGACTTCGCCATTGCGATACCAAATCAATAACGACTCGCAATGGCAGGAATTGGAAAAAGTGATGACACAAATCCCTGTTTGTCTGGTCGAGCCATTGCCCGAAAGCACTGTGCGCGCCACGTATGTGAATGGAGAGATGGTCTGGGCTGAAAGCATTGAATTGGAAGACACTCAGCGCCGCCGTTTGATCGAAGGAATGCGACGGTTGGCGCGGCAGTCTCAGCTTGAACTTTTCCAGATCGAATTGCTGGTTAAACGCGGCGAAGCGCGTTGTGTCAGCTTTAACGGATTCGTTCAGGTTGCGTTTCATAACGAAGCCGAGCGAGAGCAGATAAGCTGCCGTATGGCAGAAATGCTGATTGAAGGAAAAGGAGGTTCCCAATGATTTTGGTTTGCGGCGGCTTGGCCGATGTTGTGACTGAGTTATTTTGCGCGCGGCTGGAGGACCTGAAGTACGACTACAGGCTTCTCAATCTTGGGTTGTTTCCGGAAGGCTACAAAGTCTCCTGGCACTGGGAAGGCGATAAACCTGGTGGCGTTATTTCGACGTCCGACTGGTCACTCAATCTGGACGAAGTCAGCGGCGTTTTTGTTCGTTATATCGGCAGTGATGGGCATCAACCCATTGCTGGCATCCCCAACGAATTGCAGGAATTGGCGATTGCTGAAAGCCAGGCAGGATTGGCCGCATTGCTTGAAGACTTGTCTTGTCCGATTGCCAACCGCTCTGCTGGGGCTTTGTCGAACAACAGCAAGCCGTATCAAGCGTTGCTGGTGCGGGAAACCAGTTTATTGCCGCCGCCGACGCTGATTACCAGTGACCCGCAAGCTGCCATGGAATTTTACGAAGAACTCCACGGCGAAGTGATTTTCAAATCACTCAGCGGGGTACGCTCAATCGTGCGAAAGATGGCCCCGGAAGACCTGAAACGCTTGTCTTTTGTCAGCCACAGCGTCACCCAATTTCAAGCGTTTCTGCCGGGTGATAACGTGCGTGTCCATACCGTCGGCAGTGAAATTTTTGCGACGCGTATCCGATCCGAAGTCGTGGATTACAGATACGCCAAGCGACAAGGAGGTGAAGCGGTGATGGAAGCGGCGGAACTGCCTGCTGAAATTGCCGACGCCTGTTTGCGACTGGCCGGGAAACTTGGCCTGCTGATTGCCGGTATTGATTTGAAGCAAACTCCGGATGGAGCCTGGTATTGTTTCGAGATCAATCCGTCACCCGGCTTCGCTTACTACGAACAACGCACCGGTCAGCCGATCAGCGCGGCTTTGGCCGGTTTACTGCGCGGGGAATTTCATCCTCGTCGTTTATCACGAGCTGCCAATCACAGCCAATTTACAGCCAACTAACCAACTTGATTCAAGGAGGAATCAAAATATGGCAGAAAAAGAACCATTTATCGGCTCAAGCGATCGCGCAGATGTGGGCTTAAAACCCGAAGTGCCGATCACGCAATTAACCGTTCGCGACCTCAGCTCGCTGCTGACTGAAGTGATCAAGATCAAAAAGCTTGAGATCAAGGATTTCAAACATGAAAAGATTGAGATCAAGGAACTCAAGCACGAGATCAAGGATCACAAATTCGAGAAATTCGAGAAGAACGAAAAGCTCGAAATCGAAGTGGATCAGAAGCGTTTTCCTGACAACATTCCTGATCCGCGCGAGATCTTTGAAGATCCGCGCTTCAAACAGCTTATTGCCAGCGTTTCCCAATTGGCCGATGGCGTAAAAGCCTTGAGCGAAAAAGTGGCCAAGCTGGAAAGCAAAGGCAAATAATCTCTGACTTGTCAGACAACAAGTCGGTTTCGCCGACTCAAATGGCTGCCCGCGTTAAGTGGGCAGCCATTTGAAGTTTAAGGACTTGCAGCCGTACCCACTGGCCCATACAATCCGCCGCGCACTTCCCAACAACTGGGTGTGATCTAACCTCATAAAGGAATCCCGTAATGAATCAAACTGCCAAACGATTGTTTTTGGGTATTGTTGTATTGCTGGCTGCCGTGGCTTTCACAATGAATCGGTGGGAATCTGCCGAAGCAGCAATGGATAAGAATTCGCCTGAAAAAAACGGCGATGCTTCGACAAAATCAGCCAAACGCAATCAGGCAACGCCGACCTTCAACAAAGAAGTCGTTCGCATCTTCCAGAAAAATTGTCAGACTTGTCATCACCCAGGCGATATTGGCCCCTTTTCGATGATGAACTATCAGGAAACTCGACCGTGGGCCAGAGCCATTCGCGAAGCCGTCATTGTGCGCAGAATGCCTCCGTGGAAACCTGCGGCGGGTTGCGTGGATGTGAAAGACGCGCGCGGACTGACGCAGGACGAAATCAACACCATTGTGGCTTGGGCGGATGGCGGCGCACCGGAAGGCTTGACAGCAGATTTACCTGCGGCTGTGACGTTTCCCGATGGTTGGCCGCTGGGCGAACCGGATTTCGTTGCCAACATGGAAACGAACTTCACGCCGCCACAAGGTCAAGATACCTATCGTTGTTTTAGCATTCCGGTTTCAGCGTTGCGCGGAGATCGTTACATTCAAGGCTTGGACGTGCGCCCTGGTAATCGCAAAATTGTGCATCACGTGATTGCGTATCCTGATCCGGGCGGAAAGTCTGTGGCGTTGGATGCTGCAGAGTCAGGACCCGGATATACCTGTTTTGGCGGACCGGGCTTTGATATTTCGGCCAGCCTTAATGACGTCATTGCTGGGAAATCCTTCATGTTGGGCGGATGGGCACCCGGCGTACGCGGTTACTTTTCGCCCGAAGGCGCAGGCACGAAAATGCCCGGAGGCGCAAACGACCGAGTTGTTCTGCAGGTGCATTACCATCCAACGGGCGAAGCGGAAACCGACCGCACTGCCGTTGGGTTTTACTTTGCCAAAAAGCCAGTGCAAAAAAGCCTGCTGTTATTGCCGTTGGTTAACAATACGTTCACGATTCCGGCAGGCGCCAAAGAGCATGTGGTGACGCAGACTTTCGACGTGCCTGCGTTGATGGCCGGCAAGATCGTCGGTGTGACTCCGCACATGCATTTGCTGGGCAAGCAGATCAAAGTGGAAATCACGCGACCGGGTGAGGCGACGCAATGCCTGATGAATGTGCCAAGTTGGGACTTTAATTGGCAGGGAGCCTATTTGTATCAGTCGCCGGTGACAGCGCCCGGCGGTTCGCGCGTCAAGCTCACCTGCACCTTCGATAATTCTGTAGACAATCCCTTCAATCCAAATACTCCTCCAAAAGCTGTTCGCTGGGGCGAAGAGACGACAGATGAAATGGCGCTGGCATTTATCGCATTCACGCTGGATCTGTTTTCCATCACACCTTCGTCGCCGCAACTGTCTGCTGTTGGCGTAGATAGCAGCGGCAAGTTGGCTG